>JACDAV010000271.1 GCA_013695255.1 Chloroflexota bacterium | reverse complement strand
AGGCAGGGTGGGGGAACGGCGGCGCGGCGGACGAGGCCCGGCTGGCCGGTCAGCCGCCCCCGCCGAGCACGCCCGTCCAGCGCGAGCCGCCGCGCGCGTCGCAGCCCACCGGACCGATGGAGCGGGCGCGGATCCACCGCTTCCGACCCCCCGCGCCCCCGGGCCTCGATGCGGCGAGGGCCGTCGCGCTGGAGTTCGGAAAGTTTCGCGGACACACGCTCGGCGAGGTCGCGGCATTCGAGCCGTCGTACGTGGACTGGCTGGCGAAGACGATCACTCGCGACCCGGAGCTCGTCGCGGCCGCCCGCGTGGTCAAGGGGGATCTCGATCGCCGGCAGGTGCACCGCCGGGAGCGTCCGACCGCCGCGGGTCGCTCCGCCTGATCGGCGGCTGGCCCGGATGCCCCCGGCCTGCTCGCCGAGGGTCCCGGTCCCACCTGGCCAGGCGCCTTCCGCCGGGTTCGGGTGCTCCGGCGTACGCTCTCCTCATGTCCCGGCGATCGCGCTGCCTCCTGCTCGTCGCCCTGGTGGCGGTGATGGCCGGCTCCTTCGTCGGCTGCTCGACGGCCGGCGAGGCGAGCTTCGACCCGACCGGTCCGTGCTCCGTCGACGGCCGCCGCGCCGGGGCCTATCCGGACCTGGAGGCCCGGATCCCCAGGGCGCTCGACGGCGCGCCGCCGGCCCGGCTCGACTCCGGTCGCAACTGTTCCCCGTCACGCCTCGGCACGCTGGCCAGCCACGGGCTGGAGGAGGTGAGGTTCGCCGGTGGGCTGTGGGAGACGGACCGCCGGAGCGGCGTCACGATCGCCGTGTTCGAGGCGCCCGGCCTGACGGTCGAGCGCCTGGCGGAGTTCTACGAGACCGGCGCGCGGGGGGCGCGAAAGACGGAGAGCATCACGACGAGCCCGTTCCGGCTGGGCACCGCGCAGGGCCGCCGGCTCGATACGCTCAACGACGTCTCGTTCCAGTCCATCCTCGTCTTGCCGGCAGCGGAGCCGGAACAGGTGCTCGCCGTCCTCGTCGCGAGCAACGTCCGCGAGGCGGAGAGCCGGGCGGATCACGACGCGCTCGTGGAGCGCGCGGTCGAGGCCGCCCTCGCCGGCTAGGCGCCAGCCGCAACGCGTCCGAGATGCCGATGCCCCCGCCGAACGTCGCGGCGGCCGCGGCGACCGACGAGACTCGGCGCATGTTCGGAACCATCGCGCGCGTCGCGCTCCTTCGGATCTTGCCGCGTCGTCTCATTCCGCTTCTGACCGCCTGGCAGGTGATCCGGATGCTCCGGGACCGCCGCAGCCGGAACGTCGAGGTGCCGCCCGTCGAGGACCGGCTCTCCAGCTCGGGCAGGCGCCGGCGCTGACGGCGCGGCGACCGATGCTAGAGTCGGCCGCATGAGCGACACGCAGCGTCGCGCCGCCTCCGCGATGCGCTGGGCGTCGCGCCACGACGAGTGGACACGCCAGCGACTGGATCCAGCGCTGCGGCGCGGCGGTGAGCGCCAGTCACGGTTCTCGACCATCAGCGACCTCGAGATCGAGCGTCTCTACGGCCCTTGGTCGTGGGCGGGCGACGTGGACGGACATCCCTCGGGAGCCGGCGGGGCCACCGCGGTCGACCACCACGGCGATCCCCTTCGATCGGGCCGCTGGGACGACTTCGACCCAGTTCGGGATGTCGGCCTGCCGGGCGACCCGCCCTTCATCCGTGGCATCCACCCGACCGGGTATCGCACCCGGCTCTGGACGATGCGCATGTTCGCCGGCTTCGGTGCGGCCGAGGACACCAACGACCGGTTCCGGCAGCTGCTGGCAGCGGGCCAGACCGGCCTGTCGGTCGCCTACGACATGCCAACGCTGTACGGCTATGACACGGACGACCCGGAAGCGGAGGGCGAGTTCGGGACGTGCGGCGTCGGGGTCTCGTCGCTGGCCGACATGGAAGTTCTTCTCGACGGCCTGCCGCTGGACCGCGTCTCGACGTCGATGACGATCAACTCGCCGGCCGCACCGATCTGGGCGATGTACATCGTGGCGGCGGAGAAGAGCGGCGTGTCGCGCGAGCAGCTCGAGGGCACGACCCAGAACGACATCCTCAAGGAGTTCGTCGCCCAGAAGGAGTTTCTGTTCCCGCCCGGGCCATCGATGCGCCTGGTGACCGACACGATCGAGTTCGGGGCGCAGGAGCTCCCGAAGTGGAACACGGTCTCGATCAGCGGCTATCACATCCGGGAGGCCGGCTCGACGGCGATCCAGGAGCTGGCCTTCACGATCGCCGACGGGATGGCCTACGTCGAGGCGGCGCTCGAGCGCGGGCTGCGGGTCGACGACTTCGCGCCCCGGCTGTCGTTCTTCTTCAACTCCCACTCGGACTTCTTCGAGGAGATCGCGAAGTTCCGGGCGGCACGCCGGATCTGGTGGAAGCTGATGACCGAGCGCTACCGCGCCGAGAACGTGCGCTCGACCTGGATGCGGTTCCACACTCAGACGGCCGGCGTCTCGCTCACGCCGCAGCAGCCGCTCAACAACCTGACCCGGGTCGCGCTCCAGGCGCTGGCCGCCGTCCTGGGCGGGACCCAGTCCCTCCACACCGATGCGTTCGACGAGGCGCTCGCCGTCCCGACCGCGGAGGCCGCCCTCCTCGCGCTCCGGCAGCAACAGATCCTCGCCGAGGAGACCGGCGTCGCCAACACGGTCGATCCTCTGGGCGGATCGTGGTTCGTTGAGTCGCTGACCAACGAGACGGAGCGCCAGGTGTGGCGCTACCTCGACGAGATCGACCGGCGGGGCGGCATGGTGGCGGCGATCACGGAGGGCTATCCGCAGCGCGAGATCGGCGACGCGGCCTACCGGTACCAGCGCGAGTTCGATGCCGGCCAGCGCCGGATCGTTGGCGTCAACGCCTACCGGGACGAGTCGGAGGCGCCGACCGTGCCGGTGCTGTCCGTGCCGGCCGGATCGCTCGAACGGCACCTGGCTCGACTCGAGCGGACCCGCCGGGAGCGCGATGCCGCGGCCGTGGATGCGGCGCTGGCCGGCCTGCGGGAGGCGGCCTCCCGCCCGGGCACCTCCGCGACCAACCTGATGCCGCACTTCATCCGGTGCGCGCGGGCGTACGTCACGCTCGGCGAGCAGTGCGCGGCGCTGCGCGGCGTCTTCGGGGAGTACCGGGAGCCTGTCGCGGTCTGAGGGCCGCGGACGCCGTCGTCGATCCGGCGGCCATCGGCTGCCGTCGCCGGGTGGACGGGCCAGCGAGGTCCGCCCGCCTTACCATGCCCGCATGTACCTCGACGCCCTCTCGTTCCTCGAGGACGAGCGCGATGCCTGGCGGCCATACGAGGCGCTCGACGAGCTCACCGACGAGCAGCTGGCGCGGCCGGTCGATGGCGCCGGCGGCTGGTCCGGCCGGGACCTCATCGGTCATCTCGTCGCGTGGCAGGAGATCTCGCTGGCTGCGGCAAGGGAGCTGGCCGTGGGCGAGACCAGCGCGACCCTGGAGCGGGTCGACGCCGAGTGGGCGGCGCGGGGCGACGCGCTCAACGGGGAGTACCTTGCGGCGTGGTCGGAGCTCCCGATGGCCCAGGTCCGCGAACGGTTCCGCACGGTTCCGGGCGAGCTCCGCGGCTACCTGACCGTCGTGCCGGAGAGCCGCTGGGTCAAGCACCGGACGACGCTCGGCTCATTCATCCGCAAGACGTTCGAGCATTACGACGACCATCGGCCGGACCTGGACGCGATCCTCGGAAGCGCCCGGTCGTGACGCTCGGGGAGGTGCTGGCCCAGGCGGCGATGTCGCTGCCAGGCGTGCAGCAGCTGCGGGAGGGGGACCGCGTCGAGTGGTCCGCCGGCGGTCGGCCGTTCGCGACGCTCGCCGGCGGCGGCGCCGAGTTCCGGCTCCAACCGCTCATCGCCCGTGCCGCGCTTGGTACGCCGGACACGGCCACCTCGAGCCGCGGGCCGGAGTGGATCGCCTTCAGGCCGCCCGAGATCGATCGCTACGCCGCCGATCGTGCCACGTCGTGGCTCGCCAGCGCCCACCGCCACGCGACGAGCCCACGCAGCTGATCACGCGGAAGACGGCTCGTGACCGGACGGGCGGTCGGCGACCGGGGCCGCCCGTTCTCCCTGCCGAGACGGGGCTCAGGCGTTCTCGGCCGCGGGTGCCGGCGCGGCGAACTGCGCGAGCCCGAACTGCTGCTCGAGCTGCTCGAGGGGCTTGAAACCGACCACGCCCATCGGCTGCTGGCCGGGACGGAAGAAGGCGATGGTCGGAATGCTCATGATGTTGAAGGCCTGCGAGAGGCGTGGGTTCGCGTCCACGTCGACCTTGACGACGTCGACCGCCCCCTCGTACTTCTCGGCCAGCTTCTCCATCTCCGGCGCGACCATCTTGCAGGGTCCGCACCAGGCTGCCCAGAAGTCGACCACGACCGGGCGGTCGCTCTTGAGGACGAGCTCCTCGAAGTTGGTGTCGGTGGCGACCTTGATGTCGACCATGCGTGTAGTCCTTTCTCCGCCCGCCGCGCGGGCTGGCCCTTCCGCCCTCAGCGGGCGATCGTCTGGATGAGTCGGTAGGCCTCGAGGACCCGCGGGTCCGAGAGGCGGTAGAAGACGGTGCTGCCGTCCCGGCGGGTCGTCACCAACCCAGCGCTCCGGAGCACCGCGAGATGCTGGCTCATGTTGGGCACCTGGCAGCTGACCCGGGTCGCGAGGTCACGCACGGACAGTTCGCCATGGGCCAGCGACTCGAGCACGCACAGGCGCTTGGGGTCGGCGAGGGCGCGTCCCACGGACGCGTAGCGCAGACGCTGCGCGTCACTCGTGGCCGGGGCCTGATCCAACATCGCCTGAAGTGTCTCACGACTTGCGCAATTACGCAAGTATGGCCCGGCCCACCTGGGCGTCGGAAGGCGAACGCGACAGCTCGCGCGTCCGGGTCCGGCAGTCGGACCAACGCGCGGGTGGGGGGCCGCTGGGGCCCGCCTGCCCGTCCCTTGGTCCGGCAGTCGGACCAACGCGCGGGTGGGGGCCGCTGGGGCCCGCCTGCCCGTCCCTTGGTCCGGCAGGCGGACCGCGGCGCGGGGCCGTTCAGGCACGGTACCGGCCCCGAG
>JACDAV010000254.1 GCA_013695255.1 Chloroflexota bacterium | reverse complement strand
CGACCGTGCCCTCGGCGTGAACGGCCAGCGCCAGTGCCGCGCACGCACGGCGTGGATCGACCAGTCGCCGACCTCGACGACCTCGCCGATCCGGACCTCGCGGACGGTCAGACCGCGGGTCGTCCGGTGGACCGACGGCGCCATGCCGCGCGGAACGAGGACCAGCGGCTGGCCGGGTACGCGGCGCAGGGAGTGCGCGTCGAAGTGATCGGGGTGCGCGTGGGACAGGAGCACCACGTCCGGAATGGGCAGCGACGCCGGATCGGGAACGGGTCCGTGCCGGCGCAGCGGGCCCAGTCGCTTGCGGAACAGGGGATCGGTCAGCACCACGAGACCCGGCAGCTGGAGCAGGACGGTCGAATGGCCGAGCCAGTGGAGCGTCAGCGAGACAGTCAGCGACGCGTCCGCCGCGGCGGCGTCCACGTCGTCGCCGTCTGCCGAGACGCGATGGACCGGCCCGCCGGCCACCAGCTCAGGCGCCCAGGGCGGAGCGCCAACCCTTGCGTCGGCGTTCGGACCATGCCCGAGGCGTGCGCGTCAATGTGTAGGCGCCACCGATCGCCGCGCCGACGAAGCCCTCGATGATGTCGTCCATCGTGTCCTCGTAGGTCAGGTTCATGCCGTCCGCGCCCAGCCGCCAGGCGACGTACTCCCATGCCTCCCACGCGCTGCCCAGGGCCACGGACACACCGGCGCCAGCAAGCGCGGCCTGCCACCGCTCGTCCACCCGCGGCGCGAAGAGGGTGCCGGCGATGCCGGCCACGATCGCGGAGTTGGCGGCGTGCACGACGTCGTCGATGTGCGCCTGCTCGTAGACGCCGAACGCGTTGCCGCCGGCATCGAGGAAGAGCGGCACGGTCACCGCCAGGTCGAGCTCACGCGGATACCGACCCCGATCGGGCAGGAGGCGCCAGACGAGCGGCACGATGAGCAGGCCGCCCATGTACCCGACCGCTCGCGTCCGGACCGCCTTGCCGCGCAGGCGCCTGGAGCGGTGATTGATCAGCGCGTCGATCCCGAACACCACGGTCGCGACCTTCGTGACCGCGATCAGCATGTCGACGATGCGGTCGCGGAGCGTCGTGGGGCGCGGTGGGCTCGCGGCCGCGGTCGGGCCGGTGATCGTCTGGTCCGGCGTCATTGCCGCTTGGTACGCGACCGGCGCTCGCGGCCGCACCAGTCGCGGGTCTGCGCGTCTTGCAGGTATGCGATGCGCGGAGCCGATCTCACCGCCGGTACCGACCGCTTGAGGCGGGGCCGCGAGCCGGAACGCCCGTCATGCCGCATGGCTGCAAGCCGGCGAGCGACAGGATGCGCCCGTGATCGAACGTGACGGCATCGACCGAGCGCTCGACAGCGCCGTCGCACGGGTCCGGTCGGCGGAGGATCGCTTCCTCGACCAGCCGGCCGGAACGCCCGAGGCGGTCGACCTGGCCCACGAGGTCGAGCAGCGAGCGGAGGACGTCGAGGAGCTCGCCAGCGATGCCCGCAAGCTGAGCGTGGACTCGCCGGGCTGAGGAGTGGCCGATCCGGCCAACCCCTGCCGTGCTTCACGGGCGGACCGACGACGGCGTCAGTCGCCCTCGTCCTTCTTGCCGTTGTCGTCGTTGCCGTGGTCCCCGTCGTTCTTGCCACGCCCCTCGCCCTTGTTGTCGGGCGGGGGCTCCTGAACGACCGCCGGGGCGGTGGTCGGCAGGGGCGTCGCGGTCGGCGCCGGCGTGGCCTTCGGCTGAACATCGGTCGGGGCGGGCCTCTTCGGCTGCGCGCTTCCTCCACCGACGGCCGCTTCCGGGCCGAGCGGCCCGCTCAACGCCGCTGCGCCCAGCGCCAGCGCGGCCAGTCCGAGGGTGGCGGCCGCCATCGCCGGAGCCCGACGGTTCCGGACGCGAGCGCTGGGCACCGGGGCGGCGCCGGCGGCTGCTGCTGCGAGCGGCAACGCCAGCCGCTCGGTGATCTCGCCGCCGGACGTGTCGTGACCCACCACCGCCTGCAGACCCGCGGCGAACGCAGCGACGGTCGCGGGCCGTTGGGTCGGGTCGTCGGCGAGGCCATGGCGCACGACGGCGTCGAGGGCCGGGTCGACGTTCTCGATCGGCGCCGCCCCGGCGCGCTGCGCCTCGACCAGCGCGACGGGCGTCGCGACGGCGAAAGCCGGTCGACCGGCGAGCATCTCGTACGTGACGGCCGCCAGGCTGTACAGGTCGCTCGACGCCGTGGCGGACCCGCCTCGCAGCAGCTCTGGCGCGACGTAGTGGAGCGTTCCCACGAGCAACCCGCTCCCCGTGACCGCCGTGTGGTCCGTCCCGGCCCGCGCGATGCCGAAGTCGGTCAGTCGTGCCGCCCCGTCCATGCCGATCAGGACGTTGCCGGGGCTCACGTCGCGATGGACCAGCCCAGCTCGGTGTGCCGCGTCGAGTGCGGCCCCCACGTCGGACGCGATGGCGACGGCCTCGCCGGGCGCCAGGGCCGTGCCGGATCCGAGTCGCTCCCGCAGCGACTGACCGTCGACGAAGTCGAGGATGAGCGCGGCCTCGTCCGTCCCGATCTCGAGGTCGCGCACCCGAACGATGTTTGGATGGTGCAGGTCGCGCAGCGCACGAAACTCGCGGACGAGGCGTTGCCGGCCGGCGTCGCTCCCGAAGACGACGGGATGCAGCCGCTTGACCGCTACCTCGTCACCGGTGCGCTCGTCGAGCGCCCGCCAGACCTGCGCCGTCCCGCCACTGCCGGCGGGCGCCACAAGCCGGTACCGGCCGAAGAGCACAGGCTGGTCCATGTTGCAAAGACTCGCACACGATGGGAGGCGTGACGAATAACGCCGCAGGGCTGGGTTCGTTACGAGTGGGCGACCGTTGCCACCGGGCATCACGGCCCACGCCGAGCGATCCGGCGGGTCCCCGCCTGCGAACTCCTCTGTGCACGCGAAGCGGTCGACATCGGCCGCGCCGGTCCACCGGCGACGCGGCCAAACCGGAGGACCCCGTGCGCCCGCTGTCCATCACGCTGCTCTCGCTGGTCGCGGCGGTCGCGATCGGCGCCTGCTCCGCGGTTGCGCCCGCCGCGTCGCCTGCCGCTTCGGCAACTTCGCTCGCCACCGACGCCGCTGCTTCGGCCAGCCCTTCGCAGCCCGCCACCGAGGCGCCGGCCACCGAGGCGCCGGCCACCGAGGCGCCGGCCACCAGGGCGCCGGCCACCGAGG
>JACDAV010000230.1 GCA_013695255.1 Chloroflexota bacterium | reverse complement strand
GTCCAGGGCGACCGCGGGGCGCGCCAGACAGGCAATCGCCGGGTCCGACTCATCACGCCGGCGCTCCTCGGCCTTGGCCTCCTGGTGACGGCCGGCGTCGCGCTCGGGATCGTGCCAGGGGGCCTGTCCGGCACCTGGTTCAGCCGGCTCATCGGATCGAGCGTGCCGGCCGCGCCGCACCTCCCGGGAGTGAACGTGGCCGTCCAGTCGGCTCTCGTCGTGGTCTTCCTGTTCGGCATTGGCGTCTCCTGGTACTCGACCGTCCGGTTCGACCGGTTTCGGCCGGAGCCGCGGGTCCCGGCCTCGCGGCTCGGGCGCGCGATGTACCGGGCCGCCGTGGAGCGGTTCTGGCTGGACGAGCTCTACGCGGCGCTCGCCGTTCGGCCTGTTCACCGGCTCGCCGCGGCGCTCGACCGGTTCGACACCGACGTCCTCAACCGTGCCATCGTCGGGGGGACCACGCGGCTCGCTTCGTCGTCGCGCACCCTGGCGCTGCCCTTCAGCGCGGCCGGAGCGATCGACGGCGTCACCGCGCAGCCGTCCTTGCCTGGCGCCGAGCCCGAGCGGGACAGCAAGTCGGCGCCGGGATTCCTCAACCGGTTGACGACGTCGCTCGGCGGAATCGCCGCCCGGGTCGAGCACGACAGCGAGGTGACGCCCGGATTCCTCAACCGGTTGACGACGTCCCTCGGCGGGGTCGCCGCCCGGGTCGAGCACGACAGCCAGGCGGCACCGGGGCTCCTCGACCGGTTGATCACGTCGCTCGGCGGGATCGCCGCGCGGATCGAGCACGACAGCGAGGCGGCACTCGGCCTCGTCAACCGGCTGGCGGTGGCCGGTGCACGCGGAGCGGCGTGGGCCGAGGAGGTGCTGATCACGCGCACGGCCACCTCCCTCGGCTCGGCCGGCGCCAGGTTCGAGCCCGCTCTGCTCGAGATGGAGGAGGCGCTCGCGCGCCCTGCCGTGTTCGGTGCCCTGGTCGCGGGGTCGCTGCTGCTGGCCGGCACCGTGGCGATCCTCCTGTCAGCTCCATGATCCTCGGCGAGATCTCGGCCAGCGAGCAGGTGGGGTTTCCGCTCCTGACGGTGCTGCTGCTGCTGCCTGCGCTCGGAGCGCTGGCGGTCCGGCTCATCCGGAACGGCCACCTCGCGTATCAGGTGGGCCTGTGGATCGCGGTGATCGAGTTGGCCTTGACCGGTGTGCTGCTGCTGCTGTTCGTGCCGGACGTGCCGGACATGCAGTTTGTCGAGCGCGGCCCGTCGATCCCTGCGCTCGGACTCGGCTACGTGGTGGGCATTGATGGCCTGAGCGTGCTGTTCCTTCCCATCACCGCATTGCTGGGGCTGCTCGTGATCGGATACGCCGAGAAGACGGCGACCGGAGACCTGAGCGGCTACGTCAGCGCGATGCTCGCCTTCGAGGCGACGATGATCGGCGCGTTCATCTCGATCGACCTGCTCCTCTTCTGGCTCGTGTTCGTCCTCGAGATGATCCCGAGCTACGTGCTCATCACCCGCTGGGGCACCGGGCCGTTGCAGCGCGAAGCCGGCCGCCACTACGTCATGGCGATGTCCGTCGGAGCGGTCCTGATGCTGGGCGGGATCCTGACCCTTGCCTGGAACCACGCGACGTTCGGCGATGCGCCGCGCGGCCCGAGCTTCGACCTCCTCGAGCTCCTGACCGTGCCCGTCCCGCTCGCCGTCCAGACCGTCGCGTTCTTTGCGCTGTTCTTCGGGTTCGCGATCAAGGCACCCGTGTTTCCGTTCCACACCTGGCTGCCCAAAGCGCTCGAGCACGGCCCGATCGTTGGGGCGAGCGTGTTCCTCGTGGGGATCAAGCTCGGCACGTACGGCTTCATCAGGTTCGTGATCCCGCTCCTGCCCGAGGCATCCCGAGAGTGGTTCTGGCTGATGGCCGCGTTCGGCGGCGCCGGAATCGTGTACGGGGCGCTCATCGCGCTGGCCCAGACGGACCTCCGCCGGATGCTGGCCTTCGCGAGCCTCAGTCACATGGGCGTCGTGATGCTCGGCCTGTTCTCGCTGAACTTCGCCGGCCTGCAGGGCGGGCTCCTGCAGATGATCAACCTCGGAATCACCGGCGCTGGCCTGTTCTTCCTGGCAAGCTTCCTGCACATCCGCATCGGCCGCCCAGACCTTCAGCAGATGGGCGGGCTCTCCCACCATGTCCCGGCACTGACCGCGTTGTTCCTGCTCATCACGATCTCGGGCATCGGCCTGCCGGGCACCAACGGCTTCAACGGCGAGCACCTCGTGGTGCTCGGTGGCCTCGAGGTCCACTGGCTCATCGCGCTCGTCGCGGGGCTGGGCACGTTCCTGACCGCGGCCTACATGCTCCGCTACTTCCAGCGGGCATTCATGGGGCCGGCCAATCCGTCCCTCCGCGACATCCCCGATCTTCGCGCGCGGGAGATCGCGATCGCCGTTCCGCTGATCGTCCTGATCCTGTGGATCGGCCTGTACACCACCCCGTTCGTCCGCACCATCGGGGGCTCCCTGCGCGCCCTGGAACAGCGGATCGAGCGCGGATCCTTTGTCGGCACGCCGGCCGACGCAGTCATGACCCTGCAGCCGGAGGCGCCGCCGTGACGGTGCCCGAGACCGCCGCCGCCGATCAGGCTGGGTTCCCGATTCTCAGCCTGCTCGTGTTCCTGCCGATGATCGGCGGCCTGATCCTGCTCCTGCTGCCGGCCGGCCTCGCACGGCGAGCGGCCATCGTTCTGGCGACCCTGGAGCTCGGCCTGAGCGTCCTTCTGGTGCTCCTCTTCCGTCCCGAGGTTCCGGGCATGCAGCTCGCGGAGCGCGTCGCCTGGGTACCGAGCGCCGGGATCGGCTATCACGTCGGGGTCGACGGGATCAGCGTGCTGTTCATCCCGATCGTCTGCCTCCTGACGCTCGCGGTGCTGTTGTCCGCCTCGAGCGCCCTGCAGGCCATGACGACGCTGGCGCTGTCCGCCCTGCTTGTCCTCGAGGCCACGATCGTCGGAGTTTTCGTGGCCGTCGATCTGGCGCTGTTCTTCATCTTCTGGGAGGCGATGCTCGTCCCGACCTATCTCCTCATCCGTCTCTCGGGGATCGGCCGCGAACGGCAGGAGGTGGCGGCCCGCTACGTCATGTACATGCTGGTCGGCTCGGCGCCGCTGCTGATCGGGATCGTCCTGCTCGGGATCAATCACCAGCAGGTCACCGGCGGCAGCGCGGGCGGCCGCTACTCGTTCGACGTGATCGACCTCCTCGCCGTGCCAGTGAGCATGGACCTCCAGCTCGTGGTCCTCGGTCTGTTCGCGTTCGCGTTTGCGGTGAAAGGGCCGCTCGTGCCGTTCCATTCATGGCTGCCATCGACCTTGCTGCATGGCCCGGCCGGCCTCGGCGTGTTCCTCCTGGGCTTCAAGGTCGGCCTGTACGGGTTCCTGCGGGTGGGGCTGCCGCTCGTCCCCGACGCTGCCCGCGAGTTCGCCTGGGCGCTGGCCGCGGTGGGCCTGCTCGGGTTGCTGTACGGGGCGCTGATCGCGATCGCCCAGACGAACATTCGCCGCATGCTCGCGTTCGCCGGGATCAGCCACGTGGGCCTGGCAGCGCTCGGGATCTCCGCCATGAGCGCCCAGGGCGTGCAGGGCGCCCTGCTCCTGATGGTCAACCTGGGCCTTGCCACGACGGGGCTCCTGCTGGTGAGCGGATTCCTGTACGCACGCATGGGCACGACCGATGCCGGTGGGCTGGGGACGGGTCTCGCTCGATCGGTGCCCCGCCTGGCGATCGTGTGCTTCATCCTCGGACTGGCATCGATCGGCGTGCCCGGCACGAGCGGCTTTCCGGGCGAGCTCCTGATCATGCTCGGCGCGTTCCGGGCGCACGGTGCCCTCGGGCTGATGGCCGTGGTCGGCGTCGTGCTCAGTGCGATGGCCTTCCTGGCAATGTTCGAGCGCACCTTCCTCGGGCCGGAGCGGCGGACGGTGCCACCCCTCCCGGACCTGCGACCTCGCGAGCTGGCGGTCGGGGTCGTCCTGTCGGTTGCCGTGCTCCTGGTCGGGATCTTCCCGGGCCCGTTGCTCGACCGGACCGAGCTGGCAGTGGACGCATTCGTCCAGCGCATCAACGAGGGTGCCGTCCCCTGAGGCTGATCCGACTGCGGTCTACGGCGGTGCGGGGTCGGATCCGGACGCAGCCTGTGCGATTCCCTGGCCGACGACCGCGAACGAGTCTCCGGACGTGCCGGTCGACGATTCGGTCGGGAGGGTGATGACGAAGCGCGCCCCTGACTCGGTCTGGGTCTGGGCCCGGATCCGGCCGCCATGCGCCCGGACGATCGCCCGCACCATGGTCAGGCCCAGGCCCGAGCCTCCGCGCCGCCGTGACCTGGAGCGATCGCCGCGGTAGAACGGCTCGAAGATGTGCGGGAGGTCCTCGGGCGCCACGCCGTCTCCCGCGTCGGCCACCCACAGCTCCACGGTCGATGCCGTGATCGATTCCCAGCGCCAGCCGATCCGGATGCGCGAGCCTCTGGGAGCGTGGGCCGCCGCGTTGTCGACGAGGTCGACGAACGCCTGGCGCAGGAGATCCGCATCCGCGGCGATCCGAACGGGATGTCCGGGCTCTAGGACGACCTCGTGGGTCGGGGCGATCCTCCGGACGTGGTGGTGCAGGTCCAGCATGAACGGCTGAAGGTCGAACGAGCGTGTCCGGGCGGCCAGCGGCGCGTCGAGTCGAGTCAGGTCGAGGAGCCGGTCGGAGAGGCGCTCGAGCCGCTTCACCTCTCGGTGCATGCCCAGGACGAGACGGTTGACCGCCGCGGGGTCGTCCTGAGCGCCGCGCAGGAGAACCTCCAGCGAACCCTCGAGGGCAGTCAGCGGCGTCCGCAGCTCATGCGACGCATCACCCACGAACCGACGATGCGCGGCGAGGGTCCCCTCGATCCGCTCGGCCATCAGGTCGAAGGCGGCCCCGAGCTGCCCGATCTCGTCGTCGCGATGGGGCAGCCGGATGCGCGCGCTGAAATCCCCTCCGGCGATCCGTTGGCACGTCGCCACCATCCGACGCAGGGGGTCGAGCGACGTGCCGGTCAGCCAGAAGCCGCCGATCAGGGCGAGCAGGAGGACGCTCATGACGCCCGCCACCAGGATCTGGCGCACGCGCTGCAATGGGGGATCGAGGGCATCGATCAGCAGCCTCAGGTGGATCGTGACGGACCCGGTGCCGGTGCCGCTCGTCCCCGCGACCGGCACGAGCACGACAAGGGTGGGCCGACCGTCGATGGTGGCCGTGTAATGGATCGCGTCGCCGGCTTCGACGGCTCGGGCGAGCTCCGCCGGGTCGAGCGGAACGCCGGTGCGCCCGGCCGGCTCGCCTCCGATCGGCCGTGCGGATGCATCCAGGATCACGGCCGTCACGCCTGACGGGGCCATCCCGATCGCGAGCCGCTGGGCGGCGGCCATCAAACCCGGTTCGGCCTGGCTTCGGTCGACCAGGGCCCTGGCCTCGGCGGCGAGACGCTGGGCGGTGGTGGACAGGAACACGTCGCGGACGTTGAAGTAGATCAGCGAGCCGAAGAGCACGACGAGCCCAGCCAGGAGACCGACGTACAGGATCGTCAGTCGGACCCGGAGGGACAGGTCAGACCAGCGGCCGCG
>JACDAV010000206.1 GCA_013695255.1 Chloroflexota bacterium | reverse complement strand
GTCCATGCAGCCGAGCGCCGATCGCCGCCTGCCGGGGCGCTTCGACATCCTGACCGACGTGCACGGCTGCCTGGCGGAGTTCGGCGACCTTCTCGGGCTGCTCGGCTGGACGGCGGAGCCTGCAGGCGGCATCTGGACGCCGCCTCCCGGCCGGCACCTCGTGATCGCCGGGGACCTGGTGGATCGCGGCCCGGCGATCGCGGCCCTGCTCCGGGTCGCGATGGTCATGGCCGAAGCCGGGACCCTGTCCGTGACGGTCGGCAATCACGACGACAAGCTGCTCAGGGCCCTGCGCGGCCGGGCGGTCAAGGTTTCCAGAGGGCTCGAGGTTTCGCTCGAGCAGCTCAAGAAGGAGCCGGCACGGTTCCGCCGGGATGTCGAGGCGTTCCTTGCCGGTCTGCCGAGTCACCTCGTCCTCGACGACGGCCGGCTCGTCGTCGCCCATGCCGGCCTGCCGGAGGGGCTGCACGGGCGGGAGGGTCGCCGCGTCCGGGCCTTCGCCATGTACGGCGAGACGCTCAAGGGCGAGGACCAGTACGGCCTCCCCCTCCGGGTCGACTGGGCGGCGAGCTACGGCGGCTCGGCGAGGGTCGTCTACGGTCACACCCCGGTGGTCGATCCCGTGTGGCGCAACAACACGATCGACATCGACACCGGCTGTGTGTTCGGCCACCGTCTGACCGCCCTTCGCTACCCGGAGCTCGAGGTGGTGTCTGTGCCGGCCCGGCGGGTGTACCTGGAGAAGGGCGGCCCCTTCCGGGTGGGCGGGCCGGGCGGTCCGCCGGCGGAGGGCGTGGTATTCGCGTCGGCGGGCTGACAGCGGGGGTCGGGCCCTGATCGCCCGGGTGTCCGCGGCCGCGGACGTCGGTTCGACGTCCGCGCACCTGCTCGTCGCCTCCCTCGAGGCGCGACAGGTCCGTGCCCTGGCCGACGAGTCGGTCTTCCTGGACCTCGGTGCGGTCGTGGACGAGCGAGGAACCCTCGGCGAGGAGGTGACGGCCGAGCTGGTGGCCAACCTGCGCGGCTTCGCCGAGCGGGCCCGTACGCTCGGCGCGCCCGGGCTGACTGCCGTGGGCACGGAGCCGCTTCGGCGCGCGCTGGACGCGGCACGCGCCGTTCGCGCGATCGAGCGCGACCTCGGGCTGCCGCTCCACGTGATCAGCCACGACGAGGAGGCGCTGCTGACGCTGGTCGGCGTGACGGCCGGTCGCCCGGTCACCGGCGAGCTGGCCGTGGTGGACGTTGGCGGTGGATCGACCGAGCTGATCGTGGTCGGCGCGGACCGCCCGGCGACGGTCGCCGGGTTCCGGCTGGGCGCCGCCCGCCTGACCGCGCGGTTCGCGCTCGAGGATCCGCCGACGGGCGCGAGTCTCGAGGCCATGCGCGGCGAGGCGCGCGCCCGCATCGCGCCCGCGCCGGAGATGAGGCCGTCCGAGCTGGTGGCGGTGGGCGGCACGGCGGACAACCTGCTCAAGCTCCTCCCGGTCGCCATGATCGACCGAACGCTGACCCCGGAGCGGATTCGCGAGGCCCTCGCGATCCTGGCGCGCGAGCCGGCCGAGGCCGTCGCCGCCCGCTACGGTCTGCGTCCGCTCCGCGCCCGCCTCCTGCCGGCCGGCGCGGCGATCCTCGCCGCCGTCCTCGAGCGGTATGGCGTCGAGCGGCTGCCGGTCTCCGGCGCGGGCATGCGCGACGGCCTGGCGATCGTCTCGGCGCGGGCGGGTGGCGCCTGGCGAGATCGCCTCGCGACACTCTCGCTCGGCTGGCCGGAATGGGAGCCGCCGGACCGAGGGCCGGCCTGACCGGGCCGGCTCAGAGGTTGCCGACTGCCCGCCCCAGCCGGCGCCGGAAGGCCAGCCCCGCCACCCCGCGCCACGGGCCGCCAACCGAACGTCGCAGACGGGCGACCTCGCGCTCCCTCGACACGAGATAGCGACCGATCGCGGCGTTCTCGGCCGTGGTCAGCGACCCGGCACGGTCGACCAGGAAGCGGCGCGCCCTCGCGGCCGCAACGTCAGCGTCGTGCATCCAGCCGAGGTGGTCCTGCAGGGCCGTCACGCGCGGGACCAGCTGCTCCGCCTCCGGCCCCAGCGGCTCGCGCACGAACTCGAGGCTGTAGCGCAGCCACTTGGCAGCGATCCGGAGATCGTGCAGCGTCTCGACATCCGCCCAGCGCAGGACGGACTCGTACGCCCGCACGCCCTCGTACGCCGCCCAGATCCGCGACGGCGCCGTGTCGCGGATGTGATGCGGGGCGGTCGCCGGCGCCTCGAGGACGGCGGCCCCGTCCGTGTCGACGAACTGGCGATAGTCGTCCACGAACCTGCGGTAGCCGTCGGAGTCGAGCTCGCGCAGGAGAATCGCACGAGCCGCGTCCCGCTCCGACCGCCAGCTGGCGAACAGCGGCTCCAGGCCGCGCTGCTCGGTCGCTGACAGCTCCTTGCGATACGTTTCGCCGGCCTCGAGCAGCACGTCGAGGTCGCGCACGGCCCCCAATCGGGCCGCCACGTCCCGGAGCCGGTTCCGAAGCTTCTTCGTGCGGTCCGGCCGGAACCCGAAGCCGAAGATCCGCCATGCGGCTCGCATGCGCCGGGTCGCGACGCGCATCCCGTGCAGCTCCTCGACAGCCACGCCCTCGCGCGTGCCGGGCTCGCGGGTGAGCATCCTCGCGAAGTGGAAGCGCAGGACCTTTCGCCCGGCCTCCGCGACGTGGTCCTCCGCGCTGACCCCCGGCGACTTCGCGGCGGGACGCTCCGCCGCGGGACGCTCCGCCGCGGTCCGCTTGGGGGCTGCGGTCTCACCGCCGCGGGCATGGCCGCTCGAGACCGCCGTGCCGTCGGTCGACCCGGCGGCAGCGGCCGGTGGGCCGTTTCGCCGGACGTGGCCGCGCACCCCGGCGAGGGCCGACTGGAGCTTGGAGCGCCTGGCCGGCGCGAGCTCCGGGTCCGGGGCCAGCGCGGCCGCGACGGCCTCGATGCCGGCATCGTCACCGCGCACGAGCTCGATCTCCAGCTCCAGCCAGCGGTCCACGACCTGGCCGGCGGCGACCACCTCGACGTCGTCGAGGCTCAGCTCGAGCGTGGTGTCGCCGTCGCGAAGCTTTCGCCGACGACGCTCCTGGCGGACCGTGACGAGCTCGGTGAGCGGCCGATCACCGCACAGCTCGAGCACGAGCGAGCGTGCCTCCGACGCGGGCCAGTCGCGCGGCGGCATGACCGGATCAGCGGGTCCCTCCAGCTCCTCCCGGCGGTGCGCGCCGCCGGCACTGCGACGGCGGCCCGTCGACTTGACCGAGACGATCGTGCCCTTCGCGGAGCGGCGGAGGCGCGCGGCGAACTTCCCGCGCGCGAGCGCGCCGTCGGCCGTGTCGACGTACCGATCCTCGAACCGGACGGTCCGCGGCGGGCCCAGCGCGTGGAACCCCCCGACGGCATCGGCGAGCAGGTAGCGCTCGCCCGCGGCAAGCGTCTTCGGGCGGTACTTGAGCTCGATCTCGACCGGCCGCGCGGGAGACGCGGCAAGCTCGTGGAGGGCCGCGGTGGCGAGCCCGCCATCCGCGCCGGGCCCGTTCGACCTGGCGGCCGCTTCCGCCCCCGCGCCCGGCTCATTCGACCGGGCCGCCGTGTCAGCCTTCGCGCCGGGCGCCGATCGAAGGGCGTCCGTCACGCTCGTGGATCGAGGGAGCCCGTGCCGCCGTGCGGGCGTCGCGGCAGCGCGGCGACCTGGCCGGAGGCGAGGGCTCGTGCCTTGAGGACCTCGAACGTGTCGACCGACCCGGCCCGTCCAGTGATCTCCTCGACCCGCCGCCAGACCGCGTCCGGTCCGAGCTGCCAGGCGCGCCGATCGTCGGCCAGCATGACCTGGACGATGTCGCTCAGGCGTGCCCGGGCCTCGGCGTCCTCGACCGGAACCAGCGCCTCGACGCGCCGATCCAGGTTTCGGTCCATCAGGTCCGCGGAGCCGATGTACCACTCGCGCTCGCCGCCGTTGGCGAAGGCCCAGATCCGCGAGTGCTCCAGGAACTCGCCGATGATCGAACGCACCCGGATGTTGTCCGACAGGCCCTCGACGCCGGGCTGGAGGGAGCACCCGGCGCGCACGATGAGATCGATCGGCACGCCCGCTCGCGAGGCGCGGTAGAGCGCCTCCACGCAGGGGACGTCGACCAGCGCGTTCAGCTTCAGGACGATGCCGGCCGGCCGGCCTGCGGCGGCATGGGCGATCTCGCGATCGACGAGCTCGAGGAAGCCGTTGCGGAGGCCGTGGGGCGCGACGAGCAGCTTGCGGAACGTCCGCTGCCGCGACAGCCCGGTGAGGAAGTTGAACAGGTCCGTCACGTCCGCACCGAGGTCCGCCCGGCAGCTGAGGAGCCCGAGGTCGACATACAGGCGGGCAGTCTTCGGGTTGTAGTTGCCGGTCCCGATGTGGACGTACCGGCGGAGCCCTCCGGCCTCCCGTCGAACGACCAGGGCGGTCTTCGAGTGGGTCTTGAGACCCACCAGTCCGTAGACCACGTGGGCGCCGGCGCGCTCCAGCTTGCGGGCCCAGACGATGTTCGCCTCCTCGTCGAAGCGGGCCTTGATCTCGACCAGGACGACGACCTGCTTGCCGCGCTCCGCCGCCCGGATGAGGTCGCGAACGATCGGCGAGTCGCCGGACGTGCGGTAGAGGGTCTGCTTGATGGTCAGGACGTCCGGGTCGTCCGCGGCCTGGGCGATGAACCGCTCTACGGAGGCCGTGAAGCTCTCGTAGGGGTGGTGGACGAGGATGTCGCCGGCCCGGATGGCCGCGAAGGCGTCGGCCGGCTCGTCGTCGTCCGGCGGCAGGAGGCGGACGGGCGTGACCGGCGTCCACGGAGCCTGGCGCAGATCCGGCCGGTCCACGTCGAGCAGCCCGCCGAGACCGGTCAGGTCCAGCATGCCGCGGACCTCGTAGCAGTCCTCGGCTGCCAGTCCGATGCCCTCTAGCAGGATCTGGCGCGTGCCGGCCGGCATCGACCGTTCGACCTCCAGCCGGACCGCCTCGCCGAACCGACGCCGACGGAGCTCCTCCTCGATCGCGAGCAGGAGGTCGTCCGCTTCGTCCTCCTCGATCGCCAGGTCCGCGTTGCGGGTGACGCGGAAGAGGTGGTGCTCGAGGATTTCCATGCCCGTGAAGAGGGTGTCGAGGTTGGCCTCGATCACCTGGTCGATGAGCACGAACCGGTTGAGCTCGATCTGGATCAGCCGCGGCAGGAGGTGCGGTACCTTGACCCGCGCGAAGTGCTGCTCCCGGCTCTCCGGGTCACGCAGCCCGACGGCGATCGAGAGGCTGAGCGTCGAGATGTACGGGAACGGGTGACCCGGGTCGACCGCAAGGGGGGTGAGGACCGGGAAGATCTCGTCGAGGAACCGCTGGCGGAGCGCCGCGTGGTGCTCCGGGATTCCGTTGTAGTCGACCACCTCCACGCCGGCCTCGGCAAGCTCGCGGCGAACCTCCGACGCGAGGTCCGAATGGCGGTCGACCAGCTGGTGGACGCCGGCACGCGCCGCCTGGAGCTGCTCGGCGGCGGTTCGGCCGTCCGGTGCCCGCTTCGTGGAGCCGGCCAGGACCTGCTGGCGCAGGCCGGCGATCCGGACCTGGAAGAACTCGTCGAGGTTGCTGGCGAAGATCGTCAGGAACTTCACCCGCTCGAGCAGGGGGTTCCGGTCGTCGCCCGCCTCGTGCAGGACCCGGGCGTTGAACTCCAGCCAGGACAGCTCGCGATTGAGATAGGGGAACGACGGCTCGGGACGCCCCTCGACCGGCGTACGGCCCGTCGGCGGCTCGAGCGTCGGCCGGGATGGCTTGGCGGCTGGCCCGGCGGCCCGGCCCGGCTGCCTCGCGCGCGGCGCCGCGTCTGTGGTGCCGGGACGGACGGCGGTCATGAGGTGCGGGGCGCTCCTGTGCGTCGCTTCAGGCGCTGCCGGGCCTCGCACGACCCCGCACGCCGGCCGCCGAGGATAGCACGGGCATGTTTCCGGAACGGCGAGATGAGGGGCGGCCTAATCCTCGGCGACGTAGCGCCGCTCGCCGGTGCGTGAGTCCAGCAGCACGCGCATCCGACGCTCCGTCGTGGGGTCGACGAAGACCTCGTTCGTCGGGCGGAAGCGGGGCTCGACCTGACCCGGGGTCTCGCCGCCACCCGGCCCGGTGGGCTCCGATGCCGCCTCGGCCGCGCCGGATCGGTAGCGGTTGCGCTCGAGCACCGCGACGACGAGCAGGAACCCGCCCTGCAGGATCAGCCACAGGCCGGGCCATGTCATGCCCGCCGTCAGCGTCATGGCCGCGAAGCCGCCGACGACCATCAGCGCGCCGACGACGAAGAGGATCCCGCGGACGACGGCGCTCGCGCCCACTCGCGGGTTACTCGGCGACGATGGGCGCGTCCGTGTCCGGCACGACCACCACCGCCGTGCCGTAGGCAACGATCTCGGACATCGTGCCCGCCAGCTCGGAGCTGTCGAAGCGCATCGAGAGGACGGCGTTGGCGCCCATCAGCGTGGCGTTCTGGATGAGCCGGTCGATCGCCTGGCGTCGGGTGTCCTCGAGCAGCGAGGTGTACTCCTTGATCTCGCCGCCGACGATCGAGCGGAGCCCGGCCGCGATGTTGCCGGCCATCCCGCGGCTGCGCACGACCAGCCCGAAGGCCTGGCCCTTCGTCTCGGCGATCCTGTGGCCGGCGATGGACGGCGTGGTGGCGACGATCATCGCGGGTCCTCCGTGGTGGGAGCATGGCGCAGATGGGCGGATGCGGCGGATGGCGCCGGCTCTCGCGCCGCCCGGCGGGCGGCGCAGTCCGGGCACGGACAGTGGTCGCGGAGCGCCTGGAAGGTGTAGTAGCCGGTGTGATGCCCGTCGCCCCACGACGGGGCGATCGCGTAGTTGCCGATGAGCTGGACGTTGACGAGACGGGTCTGATCCGGTGTGAGCGTCGGACGGGAGTCCAGCCAGCCGGGCATCCCGGCCTCGCCCCGGCAGAACGCACACGGGCACAGCCAGCGGAGCGCGACCGTGTCGTAGACGGTCCGGTGGCCGTCCTCCCAGCCGACCTCGAGCGTGTTCGCCTCGCGGTCGGCGTGGATCCGGAGCGGGAGGGTGGGGGAGGGGGCGGCGCTCACGAGGGCATTGTAGGGGCGTGCTCGCTCGGCACCCAACTTCAGTGGCCGAGCACCCAACTTCAGTGGCCGAGCGCCCGGCGCCGGACGCCGCGAGGCCCGAGGCGCGCCGCGGCGGCGGTGCCATTCGCGGCGGTGCCATGCGTGGCATGCAAGGAATTCGACGTTACGAGACCTTGCGAGCCCTCTCGCGTCGATTCGATGCGTGCGGCGCATCGGATCGGGAGTTTGGGCCGGCGACGAGGGTCCTGGCCGGGCCAGACACGGGATTCCATGCATGAGGTGCAAAACCGGCTCGGGACCCGTACGAGGCGGCTCGACGGGCGCTGTACGGTTCCGTCTCGCCGCGCCGACGCCCCAGGGACGAGACCTGACACTCGGCGGCGCGCGCCGCCGGCCGACGCTGCTCCGGCCCGGCCG
>JACDAV010000140.1 GCA_013695255.1 Chloroflexota bacterium | reverse complement strand
CGAGCAGGCCCAGCAGCGCCGCCGCGAGTCGCGCGGGCTCGTGGTGGTGCGCGTTGGTGGGATCGACGACCTCGTCGATCGCGAGCCGGGGCGCTGGCTCGACGCTCGGCGGCCAGCGCGTGAGGCGGACCGGCTCGGCGCGATAGGTGTCGGGCGCTCGCGCGCCCAGGCCGCTGTTGGCGAGAACCACGTCGGCGATCCCGGGCGACGTGTGGCCCACCAGCGCCTCCACGTGGGCGGCGAGGTCGTAGCCCGCGGTCTCCCCCGCCTGGGTCGCCACATTGCAGACGTAGACGCACAGCCCCGACGTCGATTCGACCGCGGCGCGGATCTCGGGGATCAGGAGCGCCGGCAGCAGGCTCGTGTACAGGCTGCCCGGCCCGAGGACGACCAGATCCGCCTCGGCGATCGCGGCGATCGCGTCCTCGGAGCAGGGCACGCCCTCGGGCGAGAGCCAGACGCGTTCGATCTCCGTGGACCGCGCGATCCGCGACTGGCCGGCGATCAGGCTGCCGTCGGACAGCCGGGCGTGCAGCGTGAGCGGCGTGGTCGACACCGGCAGCACCTGGCCGCGCACCGCGAGGACCCGATTCATCCGGCGGACGCCCTCCTCGAAGTCGCCGCCCTCGACGGCCGTCATCGCGGCGATCAGGAGGTTTCCGACGGCATGCCCGCCGAGACCCGGGTGGTCCATGCCGGTCGCCGTCGGGCCGCCCACCGGGAACCGGTACTGGAGCAGGTCCGCCATCAGCGGCTCGGCATCGGCGAGGGCGACGATGCAGTTCCGGATGTCGCCGACCGGGGGGATGCCGAGCTCCTCGCGCAGGACCCCGGACGAGCCACCGTCATCGGCCACGGTCACCACGGCGGTCAGATTGCTCGTGTGCTCCTTGAGCCCGCGGAGGAGCGACGACAGCCCGGTGCCGCCGCCGATCGCGACCACGCGCGGGCCTCGAGCGAGGAACCGCTTCTGGTAGATCAGTTCGACGAGCGGTTGATCGCCTGCCTCCGGTGCCCGGAACGGATCCATGAAGGCGCGGATCACCCGCACGGCGCCGATGGCGACCAGAGCGACGCCGAGCAGGCCGACGAGCAGGCCGCGCAGCGCGTACGGCAGGAACTGCAGCGTGACGACGTCGAGGACGACGCCCGCGGCGCCGCCCGGCTCGAGGTCCCGGGTTGCCTGCCGGATCACGTGCGCCCCGGCCACCGCGAGGAGCAGGAGGCCGGCGAAGGTCAGCAGCAGCCAGCGCTTGATCCCGATGCCGGGCGTCAGCCAGCGCCGGAGGTTCACCGCCGGCTACGTCCGCTCGAGCTCGCGGTGGAAGACCGCGACCGGCCCGAAACCGCGCTGTCGGAGCCATGCCGCCAGCTCTTCCGTGAGCACGATCGAGCGGTGGTAGCCGCCCGTGCAGCCGATCGCGATTGTGAGCCGGTTCTTGCCCTCGGACACGTATGCGGGCACGGCGAACTCGAGAAAGCCGCGCAGCGATTCGAGGAACTTCCCGGCCAGCGGCTGGCCCATGACGTACGTCTTGACGGCATCCGTCAGGCCGGATAGCTGCCGCAGGTCGTCGACGTAGTACGGGTTCTGCAGGAAGCGAATGTCGAACATCAGGTCCGCCTCGAGTGGCACCCCGTACTTGAACCCGAAGCTGATCAGCTGGATCGCGATCGTGTCCGGCGAGACATGGTCGCCGAGGTGGCTGAACAGCTTCTCGCGCAGCTCGCGCAGCGACAGGTCCGAGGTGTCGAGGACGACGTCGGCGCCGACCCGGATCGGCTCGAGGATCCGGCGCTCCTGGGCGATTGAGCTGGCGATGCCGCGCTGGTCCGCCAGGGGATGCCGGTGGCGGGTCTCGGAGAAGCGGCGGATGAGGACTTCGTCCCTGGCGTCGAGGAAGAAGAGCTGCGGATGAATTCCCCGGCCCTCGAGCGCGCCGCGCATCGCCGCCAGGGCGACCGGCGCGTCACCGGCCCGGACGTCGAGGACGATCGCCACCCGGGCGAACCGCTGGCGGTCCGCGGACACGAGGTTGGCGAGCTCCGGCAGTAGCTCGCCGGGCAGGTTGTCGACCACCGAGTAGCCGAGGTCCTCGAATAGCTTCGCCGCCGCGGTCTTGCCGCCCCCCGACAGCCCGGTGACGATCACGACGTGCTGCTCGCCGAGCCCATCGTGGGCGGCGGGCAGATCGTCCGCCGCGGGCGGCGGGTCGGTGCGCTGGGCGGTGGTCACCGGGCCAGTCTACCGCCGCCGGTATCGCGATCCGTGGCCGGGGCCATCCGTGCCGGGACGGTCAGCGACCGCCCCGAGCGATGAGGAACGCCGTCCCCTCGAATAGCAGGTACATCGTGCCGCCCAGCACGAACGGGCTGACAAGGTCCCCACCGGGCGTGGCCACGGCCGCGAAGATGGCGATCCCGAGGATCACGAACCGGCGCGATGCCCGGAGGCGTTGCGACGTCACGATCCCGACGCGCGAGAGGCCGAATAGCAGGATCGGGAACTCCATCACGAGCCCGAAGGCCAGGAACATCGTGGTCACGAAGTTGAAGTACTGGGCGGCGCCAAGCTCGTTGGCGAACACGCCCCGGCCGAAGCTGAGCAGGAAGCCGAGGGCGTAGGGCAGGACGAGGTACGCGATGCCGACCCCCAGCCCGAAGAATGCCAGTGCCAGCGGGACCCACGGCCGCATGGCCCGCCGCTCGGCGGCGGTGAGGCCGGGCGACACGAACGCCCAGGCCTGGTACAGGATCACGGGCATCGCCAGGACGATCCCGATCACGACCGCCACCCGCACGTAGATGAAGAAGGCGTCGCCGGGCGCGAGGTTGAGCAGCCGACCGCCAGCCGGAGCGGCAAGGAGCTCGATCGCGCGCTCCGCGAAGTAGAAGCCGACGGCGGACCCGGCGGCGACCGCCAGCAGCATCCGGAAGATCCGGGTCCGCAGCTCGCTGAGGTGATCGAACAGCGACATGACCCGCTGATCGGCGGGGGCCGCGGGCGGCGCACGGTCGGGCCCCCGCGTCGGATGGGCCGCCGCGGGCGCGTCGAGAGGCCGGCGCGGATCGTCGGCCATCGCGGCGTGGCGCCGCTAGGGCCTGGAGTCGGTGGTCGGTTCCGTTCGCGGCTCGGCCGGCGGCGTGAGGGCGGCCGCGGTGTTCGGCGGCGCTGCCGGGCTTGCGGAGGTGGGGGTTGACGGCGGCAACGGTGACGTGTCGATCCGCGCCGCCTCCTGGACGTCCGAGGATGCCTTACGGAACTCCCGGATGCTGCGGCCGAGGGCGGCGCCCACGTCCGGGAGCTTCCCGGGACCGAGGATGAGCAGGGCGATGACCAGGATGATGATCAACTCGCCCGGTCCGGGGGTCGGCATCGGTCTGCGGCATCCTCCTGCGCTCTGCGCCCCGCGGGGCGGCCATGGCCGCGAACGGCGCGCCGATGGCAGACTCAGGGTAGCACGGGCAACCGGGCCGCCCAATCGCGCGCGGCCGCCGCAATCCCAGCCTGCAGGTCGCCCGCGCCGGCCGACCGGCCCTCCATGGCGCCCGCAGCGATCGCGCGCGAGACGTTCACCAGCAGTCCACCGCCGGCGCGTCCAGCCGCGCGCCCCGCCGTGGCCGGTCCATGCGCGAGGACCGCGTCGAGGTCGCCGCCCTGTGCGCCGACGCCCGGCACCAGGAATGGCAGCGCGGGTGCCACGGCGCGCGCGGATGCGAGGTCGGCCGGCGCCGTGGCACCAACGACCAGGCCAACCGTCCCTCCGGGTCCCCATCCCGCCGCCCGTCGCGCAACCCGTGCCCACAGCGGCTCGGCCGGTGCGCCGGTCTCGGCGTCCTCCACGACGTGGAGCGCCTGCAGCTCCTCGGCGCCGGGATTGGAGGTCCGGCAGAGGACGTATGCGAATCGATCGGTTCGTTCCAGGAGCGGCGCGATGGCGGCTTCGCCCAGGTATGGATTGACGGTGATGGCATCCGCACCGAGCGCGTCGAACAGCCCGGCCGCCTGGCGTGCCGAGGTCGAGCCGATGTCCCCGCGCTTGCCGTCGAGGATCACCGGCACGTCGGCGGGCACCGCCGCCCGGAGCCGTTCGAGCGCCGCCAGACCGGTCGATCCCCACGCCTCGAAGAACGCCAGGTTGGGCTTGACCGCGGCGGCGAACGGGAGCGCCGCCTCGAGCACGAGCCGCCCGAACCGCTCGATCCCGCCCACGTCGCGGGAGAGCGTTGGCGGCATCGCGGCAGGATCGGGATCGAGGCCCAGGCAGAGCACCGATCCGATCGCCGCCGTTCGCCGGGCGAGACGATCGAGGTAGACGTCCGTCACGGCCGCGACGATGACGGTCCGGCCGGGCTGCGATCGCCCGACCCGGACGACGGCGGCGGCGTGGCGGGGATCGGCAGCTGGCCCGGCGAGATGAACCAGCCGGGCCGGGACGTCGCCTCGAGCGCCGACGCCTCGGTCAGATTGATCGCCTCGCGCACCCGCCAGGTCGGACCGGAGCCATCGAGCCGGGCAAGGCGGAGGTCGATGATCCCGCCGCGCTGATGGAGGAACGCGATCGCGTCCCCTGCCGGCGACCAGACGGGCGAGAACGAGCGGCCGTCGTCGGTGACCCGGAACACCTCCGAGCCGGAGACGGCATCGAGCACGACGACGTCCGTCCCCTGGTTCGTGGTCCGGGTGGCGGCGATCCAGCGGCCGTCGCGCGAGAAGGCCGGGGCGAGATAGCCGGGCCCCGTGAGCGCCTGGCTGCGCCCCGTCGCCGGAGACCACCGCCAGATCTCGGGGGCGCCCCTGGGGTTCCCGCGCTCCTGCGAGTTCCGAACGAAGAGCAGCTCTCCCCCGTCGGCGCGCCACGCCGGATCCTGGTGGCCGAATGGCGACTCCTCCGGGATGTCCGGCCGGGTGAGGGTGCCGGTGTCCGCGTCGACCAGCTGGACCACGACGTTGCTCTGGGTGGGGTTCGGGGCATCGGACACCACGGCGATCGTGCCGTCCGGTGCCCCAACCGGCTGGCGGATCCAGGCGGCCCATGTGTACGTGCCGATCGCGACCCTGCCGTCCACGATCGGCTCCGGCGCGCCGCTGCCATCGGCTGCGATGCGCATCAGCGTCGGGACGTCGAGGGCGTAGCGGCGGGGGTTGCCGAGCGCCGGGAAGACGCCATGCTCCTCGGTCGTCTCGACGTACAGGACCGTTCGGCCATCGGGCGACCAGGATGGGTTCGTCGCCCGACCGCTGCGCGTCAGCTGCCGCACGGTCGTGTCGCTCTGGATCCACACGTTGCCGCCCTTGACGTAGACGATCGAGCCCGGCACGTTCGCCCGCGGATCGACGACCACGACGTTCGAGGGAGCGGGTGTTCGCGCACCCGGGCCGCCACCCGGCTCGCCGCCGGGCTCGCCGCTGGGCGGGGGGCCGGCGGGCGGAACCGGCAGGTTTCCGGTCATCAACCGGAGCGTCAGCCAGCCGACGAGCAGGAGTCCGGCGAAGGCGAGGATCGGCGCGACCCAGCTGCCCACGGGACCGATCCCGTACGGGTCCGTCGGGACTCGGGCCGGACGGCGAGGGGCCGGCTCCGTCCCGGTCAAGTGGCTGGTCCGGCGATCGCGACCGCATTGGCGTCCACCGCCGCGCTCGCGAGCACCGCGGCGGCCTCGGGGTGATGGCCGCTCCGCGCGACGTCCCTGATCTCGATCTGGAGCGTCTCCAGCCCGCCGAACCGGCGGCTGACGATCCGGCCGACCACGTCGAGCCGATCTCCCTCCGCCACCTGGCCGGCGAGGTCGCCGCGATCGAAGGCGATCCCGTCGAGCACGTCGCGAACCCGGCGCAGCGTGAGCTGGGTGTGGCCGCCGGTGGCCGCCCGCACGCGTGTCACGGTCAGGCCGAGGATCGCGACCAGCGGGTCCGGGTTGCCGGGGCCACAGGGGGCGAGGCGGGCAAGCTCGCGCTGGAGGTCGTAGCCGACCGCGGCGGCGGGCACCGCCAGATCGAGCCGAGCGACCGGGCGCCGATCCGTGGCCCCGCCCACCGCGGCAAGGACGAGGAACCGCTCGCGGAACGCCTCCCACCGCTCGACAGGCAGCTCGAAGCCGGCTGCGCCGGCGTGGCCACCGTGTCGGATGAGCAGATCGGCGCAGCCGGCCAGCGTGGCGCCCAGGTCCAGCACGCCATCGCTCCGGCACGAGGCGCGGACGGTGGCGCCGAGGTTCGCCCCGACGATGGCCGGCCGCCCGAGGTCATCGGCAAGCTTCGAGGCGACGAGACCGACGATCCCGACGGGCCAGTCGCCGCGCACGAGCGTGGCGCTCGGACCGCCTGTCGTGGCATCTCCGCCGTCCCCCCCGACCGCCCGGCGCGCCTCCTCGATGGCGGTCCGCGTGAGATCGCGCCGCGTCCTGTTGGCCGCCTCGAGCCGGTCCGCCAGCACCGCGGCCTCCGCGGGATCCTCGGCCAGCAGCAGCCGGGCCGCCTCCGCCGCCTCGCCGATCCGGCCGGCGGCGTTGAGCCGGGGCGCGATGGCGAACCCGATCGTCTCCAGGTCCGCGCCGGCCGCCTCGATCCCGGCTCGGGCCAGCAGCGCGGCGATGCCCGGCCGTCGACCGCCCCGGATGCGCTCCAGGCCCAGGCGCGCGATCGAGCGGTTCTCGCCGAGGACCGGCGCCACGTCCGCCACGGTCCCAATGGCGGCCAGGTCGGTGAGATCGAGGGCGGCCCCCGGACCGTCCGCGTCGTCCGCGTCGTCCGCGAGCAGCAGCTGCGCCAGCTTGAGGGCGATGCCGCTGCCGGTCAGACGCCGATCCGGATAGGCCGCGTCCGGACGGTGCGGGTTGACCACCGCTACAGCCGCCGGCAGGACGGCCGGCACACGGTGGTGGTCCGTCACCAGGACATCGATCCCGACGGTGTTCGCGGCCGCGATCTCCGCCACGCTCGTCGTTCCGCAGTCGACGGTGATGATCACGGTTGCGCCGACCGCGCTGGCGCGCTCGACCGCGGCCACGGACAGTCCATGACCCTCCTCGAGCCGGCTCGGGACATATGGCTCGACGGTCAGGCCAAGCCGCCGAAGCGCGAGGGTCATGATCGCGAGCCCGGTCAGGCCGTCCGCGTCGAAGTCGCCGAACACCATCACCCGCTCACCGGAGCGCCGGGCCTCCACGATCCGGGCGAGGAACTTGCCGGAATCCGGCAGGAGCCGCGGGTCGTGCAGCCCGGCCGCGGGATCGGCGAAGAACGCCTCCAGCTCCGCGGCGTCGCGCAGGCCGCGGGCCGCCAGCAGCTCCGTCAGACGGAGCGACAGGCCGAGACGCTCCCCGGCGGCCCGGAGCCCCGGCTCGAGCGTGAGCGGCTCCGGAAAGATCCAGCGGAGACGGGGTTCGACCATCCGGTCAGGATGCCATGCCGAGCTTGGCGCCGGCTCTCCCGCCGCTCACCCGCGGCTTCGTCGGCGTCGCGGCGGCCGACCATCGGTCGGCAGGCCGGGACGGGTGGAACCGCGAGGTCAGGGGGTTGCCCGGCGGACGGCTCGCGGCGTGCCAACCCGGCCGTGCCGCCGGTCCTCCCGCTCCTGCCATTCGACGAGGAGCTGCGCCGCGTTGAAGATCGACGAGTAGGTCCCGACGATGATCCCGAGCAGGAGCGCGAGCACGAAGTACGTCGTCGCCGAGCCACCGAACAGGAGGAGCGCCAGGAGCGTGATCGCGACGGTCAGGCTGGTCGTGATCGAGCGGCCGGCGGTCTGAAGGATGGAGTGATTGACGATGTCCGCGAACGGCTCGCCCGCATGGCGGGCCTTGTTCTCGCGGATCCGGTCGAAGACGACGATCGTGTCGTGGACGCTGAAACCGATGACGGTCAGCATCGCGGTGACGAACAGGGCGTCGATCTCGACGCCGAAGAACGTGCCGAGGATCGCGAACGTGCCGAGGACCACGATCACGTCATGGACCAGCGTGGCGATCGCCGTCACGCCGAACTTGACGTCGCGGAACCGGTACGTGATCCAGGCCATGATCCCCAGCGAGCCGACGACGATCAGCGTGATCGCCTGACCGATCAGGTCGCTGGACACGACCGGGCCCACGGTCGTGAGCGACTGCTGCTCCGCGATCGGGCCGAAACGGTCCTGGAGCGCCGCGGCGACCTCGCCGAGCTCGCCGTCGGTTGGGATCGTGGTGTTGTCGACCGGGGGCGGAGCTGACGCCGAGGGCGACGGCTCGGCCGACCCCGAGGGGCTGGCTGACGCCGAGCCGCTGGGGCTCAGCGCGGCCGACTCGCTCGGCGCAGCCG
>JACDAV010000127.1 GCA_013695255.1 Chloroflexota bacterium | reverse complement strand
GCCCGCTGGAACGCCGGACGATCAACTCCGTCGGCAGGACGATCGACCGTGCCCGCCGCTTCCCGTCGCCCTCGAGCCGCTCGAGCAGCAGCTCGGCGGCTCGCTGGCCAAGCTCGTAGGCCGGCTGGGCGGCGACGGTCAGGAACGGATCGGCCAGCCAGTTGGTCGGCAGGTCGTCGAAGGCCACGATCGACAGGTCGTCCGGGACGCGCCGGCCCATGGTCCGGGCAGCGGCCAGCGCGCCCGCGGCGATGAAGTTGTTGACCGCGAAGATCGCGCTCGGCGGCCGTCTCGTCGCCAGCACCCCCATCGCCATCTCGTAGCCCTCGGCGGCGTGGTATCCGCCGTAGCGGACGAGGTCGCGATCGGGCTTCACGCCGGCCTCGACGAATGCCCTCCGGTACCCGGCGACCCGGTCGAGGGTCGTCGACACGCTCCGCGCCCCGGCGAGCACGGCGATCCGCCGGTGGCCCAGGGACAGGAGATGGCGAACGAGCTGGTACGCGCCGCCCTCGGAGTCACCGCGGACGACGTCCACGCCGGCGGCCCGGACTCGGCGGTCGACGACGACGACGGGAACGGCCCGCGCGCGGAGCAGCCCCATCGACCGGCTCGAGAGGCTGGCCGGGACGAGGAGGACGCCGTCGACCTGTCGCTGGATCAGCATCGAGACGTACTCGATCTCCTTCTCCTCGGACTCGTCCGTGTTGCAGAAGAGCAGGCCGAACCCGTGATCGCCGGCCACGTCCTCCGCGCCGCGGGCGACGCTCGTGAAGAACGGGTTGGTGATGTCCGTGATCACGAGGGCCAGGGTCTTGCTCCGCTTCGAGCGAAGCTGCCGGGCGAGCGCGTTCGGGACGTAGCCCAGGTGAGCGACCGCGCGCTCGACCCGCAGCCGCGTCGCCGCGCTCGTGTAGCCGGACTGGTTGATGACGCGCGACACGGTCATGGTCGACACGCCGGCGTGCCGCGCCACGTCGCTGATCGTGCTCATGTCGGAGAGGCCGGCAAGCGGGGGCCCACGGCTTCGGCCGGAGCCACCGCTCGCCGCACGCTCGCTACTCGTAAAGCAGTGGCTTGATGTCGTCGGCGTCGATGTTCGTCTTGTCGTACCAGTGGAAGCCGGTGTCGATCGCCGGCGGCAGCGTCTCGCCCTTGAGCGCCTTGACCGCCGCCTCGACGCACTTGTAGCCGATCCCGATCGGGTCCTGGGTGATCGCGCCGGCCATCACGCCGCTGCGGATCGCGTCCATCTGCTGCTTCCCGGAGTCGTAGCCGACGACGATGACGTCGCCCTCCTTGCCGGACTCCTTGACGCCGTTCAGCACGCCGATGGCGGAGCCCTCGTTCGCGCCGAACATGCCCTTCAAGTTCGGGTGAGCCTGCAGGATCGTCTTGGCCAGGTCGGTGGACTTCAGCTGGTCGCCGCCGCCGTACTGCGTGTCGACGATCGTGATGTTCGGGTGGTTCTTCGTGATCTCGTCGGTGAAGCCCTTGACCCGGTCGATCCCGGTCCGGCTGGTCTGATCGTGGGCGATGACCGCGACCTCACCTGCGTCGCCGATCAGGTCCGCCATCCGCTTGGCGGCCTCCCCGGCGGCAGCGAGGTTGTCCGTGGCGGCCGTCGTGACCGGGATGTCGCTGTCGACGCCGGAGTCGAAGCCGACGACCGGGATGTTCTCGGACTTCGCTCGTTCGAGGAGCGGGACCGCCGCCTTGCTGTCGAGCGCCGCGTAACAGATCGCGTCCGGCTTCTTGTCCAGCGCGGCCGTCAGCATCTCGATCTGCTTGTCGACCTGGGTCTCGTTCTCCGGCCCCTCGAACGTGATCTCCACGTTGAGCTCGCCGGCGGCCTTCTCGGCGCCCAGCCGGACGGCCTGCCAGAACTGGTGCTGGAAGCCCTTCGAGATGACCGGGATGTAGGGCTTGTCACCACCTGCCCCGCTGGCGGCTGCGGATCCACCCGCGGCCGATGGGCTGGCCCCGCTGCCACCCGCGCAGGCCGCGAGGGCGAGCACCATCGCCCCGAGGGCTGCAAAACGTCGTGATCTCATCGCCTGTTCTCCTCCAGTTCGTGTGCTCGATCGGCCTCGCGTCGCTGGCGGACGCGGGATTGGAGCCCGGTTGGCGGCCGGCTACCGCTGGGAGCGGCGCCGGACGATGTCGAGGTAGACGGCCACGATCACGATCGCGCCGGTGACCACTGTCTGCCATTCCTGTGGAACCGAGAGGATCCGCAGCCCATTGGTCAGGGTGCTGATGATGAACGCGCCGATGACCGTGCCGAGGATCGTACCCTCGCCGCCGCTCAGTGACGTCCCCCCGATCACGGCCGCGGCGATGGCGTCGAGCTCGTAGCCCTGGCCGAGGGACGGCTGGGCGGAGTTGAGGCGGGCTGCGATGAGGACGCCGGCGAGCCCCGCAAACATGCCGCACACGACGTACACGGCGATCTTCCAGCGGTCGACGTTGACGCCGGACAGGCGCGCGGCCTCCTCGTTGCTGCCGAGCGCAAACGTGTAGCGGCCCAGCACGGTCTTGGCCAGCACGAGGCTGGCAAGCAGGGCGGCGACGAGGAAGACGACGACGATGTTCGGGATGGCGAAACCCGGCGCGACGGCCTCCGTGACGGAGCCCATCGCGGCCCGGTTGAACTCCGGCGTGTCGTTGAAGTAGATGGGGGCGAGGCCGGCCATCACCAGGGCCAGGCCCTTGGCCACGTTGAGCATGCCCAGCGTCGCGATGAAGGACGGGATCTTCAGCTTGGCAATGAGGATGCCGTTGACCAGCCCGGCCAGCGCGCCGGTGGCGATGCCGGCAAGGATCGCGAGCGGCAAGGGCAGCTGGAGCTTGGTCGCCACGACGCCGGTGATCACGGCCGACAGGGTCATCACCGTGCCGATCGAGAGGTCGATTCCGCCGGAGATGATGACGAACGTGACGCCCAGCGCGAGCACGCCGTTGACCGCGGTCGCGATCAGGATGCCGACCACGTTGTTGAACTGGAGGAAGTTCGGCGACAGGGCCGAGAAGGCGATGATCATCACGATCAGCGCCGCAAACGCCAAAAATCGCTGGAGCACCTCGGCGCGGACGAGATTGCCCCCGCGCGGCACCGTCAGCCCCATGGAG
>JACDAV010000110.1 GCA_013695255.1 Chloroflexota bacterium | reverse complement strand
GCGCTCCTCGTGGCCGGCGCCCTGTGCGGGCTCGGTGGGGCGCAGCTCTCGATCTCGCTCGTCACCCAGTTCGTGGTCGGCATGACGGCCGGCCGAGGCTTCATCGCGCTGGTGGCCGTGATGTTCGGGCGGGCCCACCCGGTCGGCGTCCTCGCCGCGAGCGTCCTGTTCGGGTTCATGTACGCCCTGACACTCCGGCTCCAGGGGAGCGCGGTGCCGCCCCAGTTCGTGGCCATGCTGCCGTACGTCGTGACGCTGCTCGTGCTCGTGCTCGTCGCGGTTCGCCAGCGACGCCGCGCGTCTCGGGCTCGCACCGCCGTGGAGGAGGCGGCCAGTGAAGCGGTCGTGGCCGCGTGACGGGGACAGCCTCATGTTCCGCGCCGTGCGGTCACGCTGACCCGATGGGATGACGAGCTACATCGCGCTGCTGCGCGGGATCAACCTGGGGCGCAACCGCAAGGTCGGCATGGCGGACCTGCGCGAAGTGGCGCGCTCGATCGGCCACGCGGACGCCCGGACCTGGATCCAGAGCGGCAACCTCCTGTTCAGCAGCCCCAGGCGCAACGCCGAGCAGCTGGCGCTCGAGCTCGAACGGGCCATCGCGGACCGGCTCAGGATCCCGGTCCGGGTGCTCGTCCGAAGCCGCGAGGAGCTGGCGGAGGTGGTCGAGAAGAACCCGCTGCCCGAGGCGGCCGCGGACCCGTCGAGGTTCTACGCCGTGTTCCTGGAGCGCGACCCGTCGCCGAAGGTCGTGGCGGCGATCGATCCATCCGACTTCGAGCCGGACCAGGTCAGGTTCGGCCACCGCGTGATCTACGCCTGGTATCGAGGTGGGCTGCGGGAGTCGAAGCTTGCCGCTGCCCTGGCGGACGCCCGGCTGGGCGTCACGACGACGGCGCGCAACTGGAACACGACGACGAGGCTGGTGGAGTTGGCCGGCGACGAGACGCCCGGCTGACTGGGCCGTCACCGGACCGGCAGCTGGAGCTCCGTGACGAGGTCCGCGGCCCGATCGACCACCCAGCCGCGCGGCAGGCGCAGCTCCGGCTCCGCGCCGAACTGGAGGTAGAGCGTCCGCATCGGGGCCACGGGTTCCTCGCCGGCTGCCCTCGCCCACGCCTCGAGCGTCTGTCGGGCGCGATGAAGCGTCGCGTAGGAGCCTCGGTGGAGCAGCGTGACGGCGCGGCAGGCGGGGAGCCGCCGGTAGCCGATCCGGTCGGTCGGCCGCAGCGGCCGGCGGATGGGCACGAAGACGACCGGTGGTTCGTCGCGCCCCTCGGATTCGATCGCGCCCGGTGGCCGGTGGGCCCGGAGGCCGAGGTCGCGCACGTGCGCCTCCAGCTCGTAGAACGCAGCGCCGACGTCACCGTCGGGGAAGAGGCCGAGGTCCATCGTCGCCACCGATTCCGCCTCGATCCGGCGAACGACCACGTCCGGCTCGCCGGAGCCGTCGGCGAGCGTCACGCGGATGTCGAGCGCGACGAGCCGGCGCTCCACCTCGCGGCGATCCCGCTCGAGCTCCGTGCGTCGACGGTCGAGCGCGGCCCGCAGGTCCGCTCGCCCCGAGACCAGCCGACCGATCTCGTCCAGCCCCATCCCGACGTCCCGCAGCGCAAGGATCCGTCGCAGCTCCGGCAGCTGCGCCGGCGAGTAGTAGCGATACGCGGAGCTCGGGTCGACCCACGCCGGCCTGAACAGCCCCGCGGCGTCGTACGCGCGCAGGACCCTGGCCGAGACGCCGGACAGGCGGGCGAAGTCACCGACCATCAGCACGGCTTCAAAGATACCGCTTGACCTTCCTCCAACGAGAAGGATGACGATGGCGTCCGGACCACGAAGGAGGCTGAATGCACCCCATCCGGATCGCCGCCCAGCTTCATCCGCAGCACGGCGCGTGGGCGGACCTTCGCGCAGGAGCGCTGTCGGCCGAGCGGCTCGGTTACGACATCGTCTACACCTGGGATCACTTCTTTCCGCTGTACGGCGATCGCGACGGCGCACACTTCGAGTGCTGGTCGACCCTGGCCGCCCTCGCCGAGGCGACGAAGCGGATCGAGATCGGCCCGCTCGTGTCGTGCAACTCATATCGCAACCCGGACCTGCTGGCCGACATCGTTCGGACCATCGACCACATCAGCGGCGGTCGCGCGATCCTCGGCGTCGGCGCCGGCTGGTTCGAGCGCGATTACGAGGCGTACGGCTTCGAGCTCGGCACGGCCGGCTCGCGCCTCGCGGCGCTGGAGGCGGCCGTCCCCCGAATGCGTCGGCGCCTCGAGCGACTCGTGCCCCCGCCGATCCGCCGGCTGCCGCTGCTGATCGCCGGGGTGGGGGAGCGGCGGACCCTCCGGCTCGTGGCCCGGCACGCCGACGCCTGGCACGCCAGCTTCCCATCCCGCCCGGAGGAGCTCCAGCCGAAGGTCGCCGCGCTTCGCCGGTGGTGCGGCGAGATCGGCCGGGACCCGGCCGAGATCGAATGGGGCGTCGGCGTGCAACCCGATGACCTCGAGCGCTTCCTGGTCGAGGACGCACCGACCTACGTCGCGATGGGCTTCAGCCAGTTCACGCTTGGCTTCGCCGGGCCGGGTTGGACCGTCCAGGCGGGTCGTCCGTGGCTGGAGTGGCGGGAGACGATCAACGCCGAGCGCGGCGCGAGCGCCCGCGCGGTGAGGCCCTGACAGCGGGTGAGGGTGCCGGTGATCACGCCGCCAGGTCGGGCTGCCGGCGCGCTTCGTCAACCGGCACGACCTCCAGGTAGACCGTCCGCTTGCCCGTCAGTCGGTGGCCGACCGGCACGAGCACCCCGTGCAGCCACGGGTGCTTGGTCGTGATCAGCCGGCGGGCGTGCTCCGCCGCGGCGCCGTGGAGGACCCGTGCCCGGGCCCGCAGCGATGGCCCGGTCGCCTCCCCCCGAAACGTCGACGGCGCGATCTCGACCATCGGATCGTTCCTGATCCGCTTGAACTTGCCGGAGCTCTCGTACGTCCGCACGACGGCCCGCCCGCCCTCGACGGCGAGGCTGACCGGCGTGCCGACGGGCGTGCCATCGCGCCGGAACGTCGTCAGGCGGACGGTGTGCTGACGGGCGAAGGGTCGGAGCAGCTCGTCCATGGCAGCCTCCTCGTTCGGTGGGTTCCGAACCGAGGACGCAGCGGTCGCCGCC
>JACDAV010000076.1 GCA_013695255.1 Chloroflexota bacterium | reverse complement strand
CCCAGGACCCGTGGGCGGGAACCCCGCCGGCCGACCAGCCGCGACCGCCGGCCGCCGACCGGTGGCGCGACACGCCCGCTGGCGATCTTCCGGAACCGGGCGCCGGGGCGGGCAACCCGTGGGGCGGCCCCGGCGGGGATCCATGGGGCGCCGGCCGTCCTCGACGTGACGACGAGCTGATCGGCTGACGTAACGGCACGGTGCGTCGGGTCGCCTCGGGACGCACCCGTCAATCGCCGGTTCTGTCATATCGCCATCGGATGCGCCTTGGGCGCGCAGTTGGTGTCCCGCCGGGCCCACGACGGCCTGTGTTGGCCCCGCCCGGGTATCGCGACTGCAGATGAGGGTCATCGAGCGGCCGGCACGAAGCCTTGGGCTCACGTGCTGACGCTCTGACAGCAAAGCCGGCGAGGCGCCCCGCCCAGCGCGGTCGGGCGAACCGTCGGGTCCGCGAGCCGTCCCGTCCGGAGGTCCCGCCCCGCCGGGGCCCGCGCCGCGACCCCCGCCCGGCCGGCCCTTGCGGTCAGCGCTCGACCGGCAGATCGAGTCGGTCGCCCCAATCGGTCCAGCCGCCGTCGTAGACGGCCACATCCTCGTGGCCGAGCAGCGACAGGACGAACGCCAGCTTCGCCGCCGCCACGCCTCCGCCGTCGTAGCAGACCATCCGGCGGCCGCGCGTGACGTTCGAGCGGTGGAGCAGGGTCCGGAGCTCGTCGCCGCGGCGGAACCGCTGGCTGCCGGGCTGGGACAACGTGGCTGCGGGGACATTGACAGCGCCGGGGATGTGGCCCAGGCGCCGGCTGTTGCCCTCCAGCCCCCGGAACTCGGCCGGCGCGCGGGCGTCGAGGAGCATCACGTCCGGCGAGCCGAGAAGCGCCCGGATGTCCGCGGTCGTGAGCCGCATGCGGAGCTGGGCACGTGGCGAGAAGTGGCCCGGCAGCGGCGGCGCGTCGGCGTTGGAGAGCGGCCGTCCCTCCTCGAGCCAGGCGGGGAAGCCACCGTCCAGGATGCGCGCCGACTCGAAGCCGTAGGCCCGCAGGCTCCACCAGACGCGGGCCGCGTAGAGGCTGAGCGTGTCGTCGTAGATGACGAGCGTGGTGCCGTCTCCCACCCCGGCCCGACCGAGGGCGCCCGCGACCTGGTCGGGGCCGGCCAGCAGGAACGCCTGGCCAGGGTTCTCGCGGGCGACCAGCTCGGACGCCCAGTCGACGTGCGCGGCACCGGGCACGTGCCCGAGCCCGAAGACCTGGCGCGCCGTCCCGTCGGGTCGCCACCTGACGTCGAGGACCCGGAGCTCCGACCGGCCGAGATGCTCGCTCAGCCACTCGGTGGAGGCGAGGATCTCCGGGCGGGCATAGCCGGACGCGGTCTGGCGCATGCCGGACGGGCTCATCACCGGGGAGGGGGCCGTCCGGGGGTCACGGGCATCGCCGGTATCATAGAGCCGTGGTCGGCCCCTCCATGCCGGATCCGGAGAAGATCGCGGCGGTGCGGGAGGCGCTCCCGTCCGTCAGTGCGGGGATCTACCTGGACACGCCGGCCGCGGGCCCCCTCCCCGCCGAGAGCGCCGCGGCCATGGCGGAGGTCGCGCAATGGGAGCTCACGACCGGCCGAGCGCACCGCTTCCGGGCCGAGGACGTCCAGGCGCGCGTCGGTGAGGCCCGCGCGGCGGCCGCCGCGATCCTGACCGCTGAGCTCGACGAGGTCGCCCTCGCCCACGGCCTCGACGACGCGTTGACGCGCGCGCTGCGGACCGTGCCATGGCGCGGCGGCGACAGGCTGCTGGTGGTGGACGACCCGGACCTGCGAGGGCTGGAGCGGCTCGCGCCGCCGGGCGTGGCGGTGGAGCGGCTCACGCCCCCGGGCGTGGCCGTGGAGCGCCTGTCCGCGGCCCAGCCGCTGGACGATCAGCTCGAACGGGCACTGACCGCAGGCGTCCGGCTCGTGGCGCTCCCCCTCGTCTCGTCGACGACGGGCGCGCGGCTGCCGGTGGAGCACCTGGCGGCGGCGGCGCGGCGGCGCGGCGTGCGGGTGCTCGTCGACGTCAGCCTCGGCCTCGGTGCCGTGCCGGTCGAGCCGCTCACCCTCGGGGCGGACCTCGTGGTGGCGCGCTCCGAGGCGTGGCTGCTCGGCCCCGAGGGGCTGGCCATCGTTGCCGGAGCGGGGATCAACCCGGTGACCGACGGCTTCCACCTGCCCTCCGTCGCGGGCTTCGCGCGCGGCTGCGGCTGGCTGTCGATGTACGTGGGGCTGCCATGGATCCAGCAGCGGGGCGAGGCACTCACGGCCCACGTGGCGGGACGGCTGGCGTCGATCGACGGTGTCACGCTGCGGACACCGGCGGCCCGCGCGACGACCCTCGTGTTCGGGATCGCGGGCTGGGCGGCCACGGAGGCGCTCGACGAGCTCGGTGGGCGGATCTTCCTCCTGGCGGGCGTCACGGAGCAGGATTCGCTGCGGATCGGGATCGGCTTCTGGAACACGGTCGAGGAGCTCGACCGGCTCGTCGAGGGCGTGGCGCTTCTCGCGGCGCACACCCCGGCGACGCTGCCCCGGCGACCGCGGCTCGCCATGCTCGACGAAGGGCCATGACCGGTTCCCGGCCGACACCGCGCCGGCGCGGCCCGATCGAGGTCCGCTGGCGCCAGCTCCGCAACGCGCCGCGACCCGTCTTCCGGGCGGTCATGTCCAGCCTCGCGGTGGCCGTCGTGCTCGGGCTCGGGTATCTCGCCTACGACATCGCGCTCAGCCGCGGGATCGCCCTGCCGGGTGGCGATCTGCGGGTCCTGTTCGTGGCCCTCTACGTCCTCGTGGTCCTCACCGCGGGCAGCGTGGTCACCTGGCTCGTCGTCCCGCAGCCGACCGGCTCTCGCGGCCGGGTGGTGCGGAGCCCGTGGAGCGCCGCGCTCGGGCTCTTCGCGGCAGTGCCCATCGCCTGGCTCGTGATGGTGGTCGTGGTCCAGGTGCTGCGGCCGCTGCTGGGTGGCCCCTGACCCTCACCGGCAGGTTTTCCCCGGCGGCTACGCCAGCCCGCGGGCGTCGAGGGCCCGGCCCCAGCGCAGCGCCCTGACCGCGACGAGGACCCCGAAGGCGGCGGTCATCAGCACCGCGGCGGCGGCGATCGATCGATCGAGCTCGCCTCCCTGGAACTCGGCGTAGACGACCAGCGGCAACGTCTGCGTCCGACCCTCGACGTTGCCGGCGAACATGATCGTGGCGCCGAACTCACCGAGCGCCCGAGCCCAGCTCATCACGATCCCGGCGGCCAGGGCCGGCGCCGCGAGCGGCACGGTCAGCCAGCGCAGCACCTGCAGCTCGGAGGCGCCGTCCGTCCGCCCGGCGTCCTCGAGGTCCCGGTCCACGGCCGCCAGCCCCGCCCGCGCCGAGCGGACGAAGAACGGCGCCGCGACGAAGACCTGGGCGAGGATCACCGCCACGGTCGTGAACGGGATGGTCAGCCCGAAGACCGCCAGCGGCTCGCCGAGCAGGCCGCGCCGTCCGAACACGAACAGCAGCCCAAGGCCGGCGACCGACGGCGGGAGCACGATCGGGAGGTCGACGATCGTCTCCACCAGCCCCGAGCCGCGGAACCGTCGTCGAGCCAGGAGCCAGGCGAGCGGCAGGCCGAGCGCGACGGTGAGGACCAGGCTGACGGCGGTCGTGCCGAGGCTGAGCGTCAGCGCGTCGAGCACCACGGCGCTCGACGACACCGTCCCGAGCGCGTCGCCTGTCAGCGATCGGCCCACGAGCGTCGCAACGGGAAGCCCCAGGAACAGCACCAGCACTGCGGCCACGGAGACGAGGCGCGGATCCACGGCCGTCCGACGACCACGCCGCCGCGCGGGCGCGCCGATCACGGCGGGGGGAGGAAGCCGAGCTCCGCGAGGATGGCCTGACCGTCCGGGCCGGTGAGCCAGCGGAGGAATGCGGTCGCCTCCTCGGGCCGGTCCGTCGCCGCGAGCACCGCGCCGGCGTAGACGGCGGTCACCTGGGCAGCCGGGGGGACCGGGATCTCGCGCACCCGTCCGGCGGCCCCGGCCGCATCGGTCAGGTAGACGATCCCGGCGTCGCCCTCACCGAGCGCGAGGCGCGCGACGATTGACTGGACGTTCGTCTCGCGCGACACGACGTTGGCCGCGTATGACCCGGCGAAGCCGGGCGGGTACCCGTCCAGCCGCTCGAGCCTCCCGACGACGTCGAGCGCATACGTCGTGATCGGCACCGAGTCGCCGGCCCCGATGATCCGCACGCCGGGCCGGGCGAGGTCGACCGGTGACCGGATGCCGGCCGGGTTGTCACGCGGCACGATCACCGCCAGCTGGTTGCCCGCGAACGGCACCGCGGGTCCAACGGTCATGCCCCCGGCGACGAGCGCCGCCGGGTTGGCCGCGTCGGCGGACAGGAACAGGTCAGCATCCGCCCCCTGCTCGATCTGGGTCCGCAGGGCGGCGGACGAGTCCGTGGAGACCGTGAGTCGGACACCCGGGGCCGCTGTCTCGTAGGCCTCGCGCAGCCGCTCGAGCGGCTTCTGGAGCGATGCGGCCGCGAGGATCGTGACCTCGGTCCGTTCGTCGGTCCCGGAGGACGCACGGGTGCCGCATGCTGACGCCATTGCTGCGGCGGCAAGCGCCAGGACGAGGATTGCTCGAGGGCCGCTCACCGGTCGCGGCCCGCCGGCACCTCGAGCAGGACGTTGGTCGCCTTGACCACGCAGACCGCCTCGTCGCCGACCCGCAGCCCCAGCTCGTCGACGGCCTCGGACGTCATCAGGCTGACCAGCCGGTGCGGCCCGGCCAGGACCTCCACGACCGCGACCACCCGGTCCTGCTCGATCCGGACCACGATCCCGGAGAACCGGTTCCGGGCCGACTGCGCGACGATCGGCCGGTCCGCCGCCGCCCGGCGACGCTCACCCACCAGGCGCGCCACCTCGTCGAGCGGCACCAGGCGCTGGCCGCCTGGCGAACGCTCGGTCTGCAGCGTCCCCGCCGCCGCCCACCGGCGAAGCGTGTCGACCGAGACGCCCAGCATCTCCGCCGCCCGCCCGATGCGGATGTTCTCAGTCATGCCGCGCACTATGACCCATTCGCGCCCATGATGTCTAGACATGGGATCGCCTTACCATCGGGTTCGCCTGCCGGTGTACGATCGGCTCCGACGGGGGAGTAGCTCAGCGGTGAGAGCAGCCGTCTTATACACGGCCGGTCCCTGGTTCGAATCCAGGCTCCCCTACCACGCTGCGGCCGGCCGCAGGAGCTCCTCCGCCCAACGGTCCTCCGCGTTCCGCCGGTGGGGCCTCGGCACGGCACGGCGGGCGCAGGCGGCCTGATCGCGCCGGGTGCGGCTCAGTCCGGTCGGGCGTCCTTGCGCAGCACCAGGATGTGCTGGTGGACGATATTGGGGACGAAGGCCTTCGGGTAGCCGTACGGGCGGAGCCGGCTGCCGGCCTGGTACCAGATCAGGTCGCCCTTGACGGCGAACCCGGCCTCTGTCGCCCGCCGGGCGAGGTCCGCCCCGGTGAAGAGGTACCGACCGGCCTGGTAGGCGTCGCGGACGATCACGGTCGCGTAGCGGCCGTGGCGGAGCACGCGGTGGAGCTGCCGGAGAACCAGCTCCATCCGGTCGAGGTACGCCTCGTACGACGGCGCGTTGGCGAGATCGGCCGGATGGTCCGTCACCATCGCGTAGTCGGTGCGGCGGTTGGTGTGCCGCTCGGCGAGCGCCCCACCGGCCATGGTCAGCGGCAGCTGGACGTTGTACGGCGGATCCGTGGCCACGAAGTCGACCGAGCCGCTCGGCAGCGTCGGCAGGACGACAAGGGCGTCGCCGACCCGCAGCTCGAGGCCGCCGGCATCGAAGGACCGCGGACCGCCCGGATCGTTCGGACCCAGATCGGTGAGGACCGGTCCCAAACCGTCGCGCTCGGCGAGTGCCTCGCAGACGACCTGGTCGTAGATGCGTGCCCAGTCTGGCGACAGCTCGATCCCCAGCGCCCGCCGGGGCCCGCGGGAGATGGCGGCGCCGAGGAGCGTCCCGCCCACACCCGCGAACGGGTCGAGCACGAGCTCGCCGGTTCGGCTGAAGAACTCGATCAGGCGCGCCATCAGACGGGGCGGCTTGTTGGCTCCGTGGCGCTTGCGCAGTGGATGCCCCAGCTCCGACGGATAGGCGGTCGACCAGACCGACTTCGTGAAGTAGAGCCATTCCTCGCCCGGCAGCTCGTTGAGCTCGTTGGCCGGGTGGGGCGCGCGGCGGTCGACGGCCATCGCGGCCAGCCTAGCGGACGCCGACGGCGCCGGCGACGCCGAAGCGTCGGTCAGGGGTGGCCGTGCACGGCCCCGGGCGCGTGCTCGTGAGCTGCGCCGGCCGCGGGCTGATGGCCGAGCGCGACGCTGACCGCCAGCGTCGTGGCGAGGAAGACGACCCCGATGGCGGGCACCAGGGCGACAACCGTCGTGGAAGCCGCGTCGGGCGCGAGACGACCGAGGCGCGACCCACGAAGGTCGATGGCGGTCAGCCGAACGGTCAGCAGCCCGACCAGGACTGCCTGGAACAGGCTTGCCGCGCCGTCCGGGACGCCGACCGCCTCCGGCACGCCGGCAACAGGCCCGATGGGCAGACCGACCGTGCGGGACCAGGCCCATGCGCCGAGGATGGCGGCGTTGCCGGCGATGCCCACGATCGCCGTGCGCCGGGATGGCCCGACAACGTAGCCAATGGCCCACGACGCCTGGAACGCTCCCGCCGCGACGAAGCCCCAGCCCAGGGTCCCGAGCTCCTCGAGGTGGCTGGGCGCAGCGGCCAGGTGGATGAGCGCCGCGCCCACGCTCAGCACGGCTGCGAGCAGGGTCACAGGGCGGGTCGCGTCGCGGCGCGGCGCCGTGGCGACCGATGCCGGGGGAGCGGCCGACGGCAGGCCGGTCGCCGGACGTCTGCGCCAGGCCAGGGCCAGGAAGACGGCGCCGCCGCCCAGAAGGACGGCGGCAGCCGTGACGAGGACCAGCTCGTGCCACGGATCGTGGGTCATGAGCCGATCGGGTCCGACGAGCTTCGTTCAGGCCGCGTACGAGGTCGCGCGACCGCGCGCCATGTAGCCGACCGCGAGGCTGACGACCGCGAGCGCGACATGGATGACGTGGAGGGGGGCGCTCGCCGGAACCTGGAACAGGCCGAACAGGGTCGGGCTGACGAGCACGGCCAGGAAGATCACGACGTAGAGCACGCCAAACCCGATCGTGCCGTTGACCTGATTCTCACCGGTCAGGCCAAAGGCGATGTAGAGCGCCAGCAGTCCGGTTCCGAGATGCACGATGTTGTGCAGCGTGTCCGTGGCCAGCAGCGCGTTGGCGCCGCCGACGAGCGGGTTGGGAACGAAGCCGGCCAGGCCGACGACCACGAGCACGATGCCCGCCAGCGTCATCCAGCCCTTGGCCGTACCACCGTCACGCATGAATCGATCCTCCTGTCTGTGGCGCCGGGTGTCCGACGCAGCGGCGTCGCGGTTCGGGCTGGGCTGCCCTGAACACTCCGCGGGACCGCTGCTGAGTCTTCGCAGCGATCCCTCATTCGGATGGTTGCCCCGCGAAAGCCGTGTTTCCCGGGCCGGGCGGGAGCCGGCCGGGGCCATGGGCACCGCCGTCCGTGAACGGCCACCGCGAGCCTAGAATGCTTCATGCCCCCGAAGTTCACCAGCCCGCGGTTCGTCGGGCGGGAGGGGTCCTTCGCCCACCTGGCTTCCGCGCTTGACGAGGCGGCCGCCGGTCGCGCGCGGACCGTCCTCCTGTCCGGCAGCGGCGGCGTCGGTGTGTCGCGCTTCGTCGACGAGGCGGCCGCCCGGCTGGCCACGCTTCCCGCGCCATTCGCGCTCCTCCGCGGCCGGGCCCGTCCCGACGCGACCGACGGTCCATACGCGCCACTCCTCCGCGCGCTCGAGCCGGCCCTCGTGGACCTGCCCGACGCGGACCTCGCCCGCGTCCTCGCGACCGGCTCCGAGGACGTCGTCCGGCTCCTGCCCGTCCTTGCGGCCCGCGTCCGGGATCTCGGGATCCTGCCCGCCAGTCCGAACGTCATCGCTCCCGAGCGCCGGCAGGCCCGCGTCTTCGAGACCGTCCTGGGCGTCCTCGGGCGCCTGGCCGCGGCGCGACCGATCGCCCTCGTCCTCGAGGATCTCCATCGGGCTGACGCGGCCACGCGCGACCTGGTCACGTTCCTCGCCCGCATCGCGAACCACCAGCGGCTGTGCCTGATCGCGACCTGGCAGCCGGACGAGCTGACGCGTGGACACCCCCTGACCGGCAACCTCGCGCGCATCGCGGAGGCGCCCCGCCCCCCGGAGCGGATCGAGATCGGCCCCCTCGATCGCAACCAGTTGGCGGAGATGGTCGAGGCGATCGAGGGCGAACGCCCGAGCGCCAGCGTGCTGGTGCTCGTCGCGGAGCGCTCCGGCGGCAGCCCGCTGATCGCCGAGGAGCTCGTCGCCGCCCGCCGCGAGCTCTCCAGGAGCTCGCTGACCGGTACGCTCGACGATCTGGTCGTGGCGCGTCTCGCCCTGCGCACCGCCGAGTGCCGTCGCGTGCTGCGCCTGGCGGCGCCGGCCGGCCGGCCGTTGTCGCCCGCCGATCTGGCTGCCGTGGCCGACGCATTCGAGGCCCTCGAGGGAGAGGATGGCCGGCTCCCGCCCCGATCGACCAATGCGCCGCGCCGCGCGGGGGAGGAGCTCGACTCGGACCTGACCGCCGGGGTCGCGGAGGCAGTCGAGTATGGGTTCCTCGTCGAGCGTGACGGGGCGGTCGAGTTTCGCCATGAGCTGATCGCGCGCGCGGTGGATGCGGACCTCCTGCCGCTCCAGCGACCGCGTCTCCATGCCGCCCTGGCGACCGCGCTGGCCGGTTCGCCGGTGGCCGCGGCGCGTCACTGGCTGGCGGCGCACGAGCCGTCCCGCGCGCGTGACGCCCATGTCGACGCCGCGAGGGTGGCCGCGGCGGTCGACGCGCCGGCGGATGAGCTGCGCCACCTCGAGCTCGCCCTGGAGCTGTCGCGCGCACCGAGGGTCGACGGCGCGCCCGCCGGGCCGCCCGGCTCGGAGGTGGAGCCCGACCCACCAGGGAAGGCCAGGACCGAGAGGACCGTCTCGGCGCCGGCCCGGGACGAGACGCCCCCGACGCTCCAGGCCGAGGCCGCCGAAGCGGCCTTCGCCGCCGGCCGGCCCGGGCGCGCGGCCGCCTTCGCCGAGGCCGCGATCTACCGCCTCGACGCGGGCCGGGACCGCGTCCGGCTGGGGCTGCTCCACGACCGGCTCGGCCGCTACCGCCGGGACGCGGGCGACCATGACGGCGCGGTCGCCGCGCATCGGCGGGCCGTCGAGCTGATTCCTCGTGAACCGAGCCGCGAGCGGGCGCTCGTCCTGGCCTCGCTGGCCCAGATCCGGATGCTCGACGGGACCTTCTCCGAGGCGCAGCGTCACGCCCGCGAGGCCATCCGCGTCGCGCGCGAGGTGGGCGATGCCGCCCGGACGCACGAGCTCCACGCGATCACGACGCTGAGCGTGAGCCAGGGCTGGGGGGACGATCCGGAGTCCGGCCTGGCGTCCCTGCGCGAAGCGCTCCCGCTGGCCGCCGCCCGTGGCGAGGTCGACGAGCTGTTCCGGGTCTACGCCAACCTCACGACTGTCCTCGACCTGCTCGGCCGCCGGGCCGAGGCCGTCGAGGTGGCGTTCGAGGGCATCGAGGCCGCCCGGCGGGCGGGGCTCGAGGCTGTCTACGGCAACTTCCTGCGCGGGAATGCCGCCGAATCGCTGTTCATGCTCGGCCGGTGGGCCGAGTCGAGGAGCCTGTCGTCGAGCGCGCTCGAGTGGAGCTCGGCGGGGGTCGCCTTCGTCAACTCGGTCGTCAACCTGGCCGTCGTCGAGGTCGAGACGCGGGCGGGCGAGACGGCCGGGCGGCTGTTGGGCCAGCTGCTCCTCGAGCTCGAGACCGTCCGCGATCCCCAGCATGCGGTGCCCGTCTTCCGGGCTGCGGCGTCATTCGCCCTGTGGAGCAGCGACCACGTCGATGCCCGTCGCGCCGCGGAGCGAGGCTGGTCGCTCGTCGCCGGCTCCGAGGACTGGATCCTGGCAGCGAAGATGGCGGCGACCGTGGCCGAGGTCGAGGCTGCGTTCGCGGCGGACGCGCTGGCGCGCCGTGACCTGGCCGCCCTCGCCGGTTCACGGGAGCGCGTTGCCGGCGTCGTGCGCGAGGCGGAGCGGAGCGTCACTGGATCGGGCGTGCCGCCGAGCGTCGGCTCCCGCCGGGAGGCGAATGCCTACCTGCTCACGGCGCAGGCGCACGCGGCGCGCGTCGAGGGGCAGGACGACCCGGAGCGCTGGGACGCCGTCGCCGCGGGCTGGCGGGCACTCGGCAACCCGTACGAGGTGGCGCGCGCCCGCTGGCGCCAGGCCGCGGCGATGCTCGGATCCGGGGCTGGCAGAGCCGGTCGGTCCGACGCCCGCCCGCCGCTCATCGAGGCGGCCCGGATCGGTCTGAACCTCGAGGCACGACCGCTCCTCCGGGAGCTCCAGGACCTGTCGAGACGCGCGCTGATCACCCTGCCGCTCGCGGTCGACGAGGCTCTCGGGGAACACGCTGCGGCCGGACCGTCCGAGGCGTCTGCTGCCGGCGCCGGCAGTGGCGGCGGCAACGGGCACGCGCCCGGGGACCCGTTGGGCTCACCGTCGCTGCACGGCCTGGCCGCCGCCGCCTCGGTGACCCAGCCGACGACGTTCGGGCTGTCCCGTCGGGAGCGCGAGGTCCTGTCGCTGATCGCTGAAGGACGCACCAACCGCGAGATCGGCGAGCGCCTGTTCATCAGCCAGAAGACGGTCGGCGTCCATGTCGGGAACATCCTGGACAAGCTGAACGTGTCCGGTCGCGTCGAGGCGGCAGCGGTCGCGATCCGTCTCGGCCTCACCG
>JACDAV010000022.1 GCA_013695255.1 Chloroflexota bacterium | reverse complement strand
GTTTGACTCGGCATCGACCCCATCCGCTGGCGCGTAGGGCCGGGTTGCGCCACGCGTCGCCGCGGTTTTCGCGAGACGGAGCCATGCTCGCGTTCCGGCGCGGCAAAGACGACCTCGGCTCGCTGTTCGTCGTCAACCTCCACGGCACCGACGCGCGGGAAGTCGTGACCACGAAGACCAATCCGGAGACGCCGTCTAGGTCGGGCGGTCGGAGTTCGGCCGAAGCGCTGACATTTTGGTGAGCGCCCGACATGTCCACGGGGCTGGACGGCCCAGTGCGGCGCCGGAAAAATACCCCCTCGGGGTATTGACAAAGGGGGTTGTCAAGAGCCGGGAACGAGCGTAGAATACCGGGACGCAGGCGTGTCAAGACTTGACACGCCTCTAATCGTGTCCGGGCGGTCGGACATGATGGGACGGGACGGGCGGCGGGCGTCCGGGCCGATCGCGAACGGAGAGACATCCTGCCTCGCGGCGTGGCGAGGCGCGTTCCCGAGAGAACCGGAGAGGCACGTGGCCAACCTGCTGAATCAAGATACCCAGACGAGGAGCTCGCGGCTGCGGGCCCCGTCCCCCGCGGCGGATGCCGTCGCCCTGACTCCCGGGGTCGAGGTCGCTCCCGAGGAGGAGCCCATCGACGCGCTCGGCGAGCTCGAGGCGGCGGCCAGGGCGGCCGTCCTGGCTGGCGCGGCCGACGGCGGTCCGGAGCCGGTGGCCGTGACGGTGACCGTCGCGCCTACGCCGGTCCCCGTGGTGGTCGACGACGAGGACGATGAGCCGGAGGTCGTGACACCGGACGACATCGACGTCGACGATCCGGTCCGCATGTACCTGCGCGAGATCGCGCGGGTGCCCCTGCTCACGGCCGAGGAAGAGGTCGTGCTGGCCAAGGCGATCGAGCTCAGCGAGCAGATCGTCGACGAGCCCGCCAAGGGTCTCGTCTCGCTCCGCGAGTGGACTCTCCACGACACCGAGCGGAAGACCCGCACGGCCAAGCCGCAGCACCGCCTCCGCTTCGGGCCGGAGGCGCAGCGCATCGTGCACGACGCCCTCGCCGACGAGGCGGCGGGCGACCTGCTCGTGACGGCCCCGGGCGTGGGCCTCGGGCGGGCGGTCGAGGACTCGCCGTCGGACCGGCTGCGCGGTCTCCTCGAGGAAGCCCGCAACCGACGCTCGATCTACAACGAGCGGCTCGACGCGGAGTCGTTCCTCGCCCTGCTCGATTTCGCCTACCTGGCGGTCCACGACTCGGACCAGACGGCGCGCGAGTCGGCCGCGCTCCGGGCCCTCTATGACTGGACCCGCGAGGAGGTCGCCTGGCCGGCCGTCGATCGCTGGATCGAGGCTGGCCACGACACCGAGCTGCTCGGCCGGATGGGCTACAACCCGTGGGTCCCGGCCGGCACGAAGCTCAAGGACCGGCCCGGCGAGCTCGTGGCCGTCGGTTGGGCGGCCCGCGATCACCTGACCTCGGCCAACCTGCGCCTTGTCGTGTCGATCGCCAAGAAGTACATGAACCGTGGCATGAACATCCTGGACCTCGTCCAGGAGGGCAATGCGGGGCTCATCCGGGCGGTCGAGAAGTTCGAGTACGAGCGCGGCTTCAAATTCTCGACCTACGCCACGTGGTGGATCCGCCAGGCGGTCACCCGGGCGATCGCGGACCAGGCCCGGACGATCCGGATCCCGGTCCACATGGTCGAGACGATCAACCGGATGGTGCGGGTGACCCGCGACCTGCTCGCGGCACTGGGGCGCCAGCCGACCGTCGAGGAGGTCGCCGAGTCGATGTCCGAGGGCCAGGAGGTCCAGGTCACGCCGGAGAAGGTCCGCGACATGCTCAAGATCCGGCGCGACCCGATCTCGCTCGACGCGCCGGTCGGCGAGGAGGAGGACGCCAACCTCGGCGACTTCATCGAGGACACGGACGCGATCGCGCCGTACGAGGCCGCCACCAGCCAGCTCCTCAAGGAGCAGGTCGACGCGGTGCTGGCTTCGCTCAACGGCCGCGAGCGGCGCGTGCTCGAGCTGCGCTTCGGGCTGACCGACGGCCGGGCGCGGACGCTCGAGGAGGTGGGGCGCGAGTTCGGGATCACCCGCGAGCGCGTCCGCCAGATCGAGGCGATCGCGCTGCGCAAGCTGCGCCATCCCTCGCGCAGCCGGAAGCTTCGCGGCTACGT
>JACDAV010000412.1 GCA_013695255.1 Chloroflexota bacterium | reverse complement strand
GGCCTTGGCCGTGGCCCGGGGCGCCGGCCTGGCGGTGGCCCTGGGGCTGGGTCGCGGCGTCGGCCTGGCGGTCGGCCTGGGCGTCGGCTTGGCCGTCGGCTTCGCGGTGGGCGCGGGGGCCGTTCCGCACTTGTCGGCGAACAGCACCGTCCACATCTTCTTTCCGTCGGATCCCTTGTACGCCCCGACGCCGACGTGATCCCAGGCCTTGCCCATGATGTTCGCCCGATGACCCGGGCTGTCGAGGAACATCTGGTGGATCGCCTGGGTGGCGGCATCGTCCGGATACGTGTTCCAGCCGATGTTCTCGCCGGCCAGCTTGAAGCAGTAGCCGCGGCGCTGGAGCTCGTCGAAGACCTGACCGCCGCCGGGGATGTCGTGACTGAAGTAGTTGCGCGTGATCATGTCCTTGCTGCGCCAGCGCGCGATCGTCGTCAGCGCGGAATCGACCTTCAGGGCGGGGAGCCCGGCGTTGGCGCGCGACCGGTTGGTCAGGGCGATTAGCTGCTGCTCGGACGCCGAGCTGAACTCACCGGCGCTCCACGCGGCGACGGGCGCGGGGGCGCCGAGCAGGCCGACCGAGCTGATCGCGAATGCGACGGCGGTCACCAGCGCCGCCCGGCGACCGCCGAGCGAGCGGCGCGAGGGGTGACGAGGCGTGACCGTCGCGGCCGAGGGCCGCGGCGCGGCGGAGGACATGGGGTGGGCTTCTCCCTGGCGTCGTCAGGTGCGAATGGGGTGTGGTCGGGACGCTAGGGGTCTGGTCCGCGATGGTCTGCGGCGCGATGGTCCGGGCCTGTCACGGAACGGCGGTACCGGTTGCACCTCCGCAGTGCACCAGACCGCACCGGTCCATCCGCCGGCGGCGAATCAGCTGTTCGGTGGTGCCACGTTGTCAGCCCGGGCACGCTGGCTGACCGGACCGGGCGTGGCCGCGTCCGCCCGGCCGTTGCGCCGTCCGCCCTGGCGCGTGCTGGTCGGCGAGAGGGGCTCCGCCGGACGCGCATGACGGCCCTCGGCGTCGATGACGTGCATGACGGCATTGATCAGGGCCAGGTGCGTGAAGGCCTGGGGGAAGTTGCCGAGGTGCCGCCCGGTCTGGGGATCGATCTCCTCGCCGTACAGGCCCAGCGTGCTGGCGTACGACAGCAGCTTCTCGCACAGACGCCGGGCGCGATGCAGCTCGCCGATCTCCACCAGCGCGGAGACCAGCCAGAACGAGCAGATCGTGAACGAGCCCTCCTCGCCACGCAGCCCGTCGTCCGTCTCCTCCGGGCGATAGCGCAGGACAAGGCCTTCCTCCGTCAGCTCGTCGGCGATGGCGAGGACGGTCCGGCGGATCCGCTCGTCATCGGCGGGGAGGAAGCGGACGAGCGGCATCAGGAGCAGCGAGGCGTCAAGCGCGTCGGTGTCGTAGTGCTGCCTGAACACGCCGCGCTTGTCCGTGCCGTTGGCACAGATGTCGGCATGCATCTCGTCCGCCGCCGCCTGCCAGCGCTCCGCGGTCGCGGTGTCGCCTTTCAGGTGCGCCAGGCGCGTCCCTCGGTCGGCAGCCACCCAGCACATCAGCTTCGAGGAGGTGAAGTGCTTCGGATCGCCGCGGACCTCCCAGATCCCGCGGTCCGGCTCGCGCCAGTACGTGATTGCCGCCTCGACCTGCTTGACGAGGATCGGCCAGATCCGCTCGTCGAGGTGGTCGCGCGACGTCGTGTGCAGGTAGACGGAGTCGAGGACCGCCCCCCACATGTCGTGCTGACGCTGCGCGTAGGCGTCGTTCCCGACCCGCACCGGCCGCGCGCCCTCGTAGCCCTGGAGGTGATCGAGCGTCCGCTCGGTCAGCGTCCGCTCGCCGCCGATGCCGTACATGATCTGGAGATCCTCGTCGCCGTCGGCGGCATCGGCGACGAAGTACATGAAGTCGTTCGCCTCCCACTCGAAGCCGAGCGTGTACAGGCCCCACAGCGCGAACGTCGAGTCGCGGATCCACGAGTAGCGGTAGTCCCAGTTGCGCTCGCCGCCCGGGGTCTCCGGGAGCGACGTCGTGGCGGCGGCGATGATCGCGCCGCTCGGGTCGTAGGTCAGGCCGCGCAGCGTCAGGGCGGACCGCTCGAGGTACGACCGCCACGGGTGATCCGGGAACCGGCCGCGGGCCAGCCAGTGCTGCCAGTGGTGCGCCGTCCAGACGAGCCGCTCATAGGCGTTGGTGAACGTCTTCGGGCCGCCTCGACCGCCCCACGACAGTGCACAGAAGCGCTGCTGACCCTCCTTGAGCAGGGTCCGCGACAGCGCGCGTGGCCCCTCGAAGCCGAGGTTCATGTCGCTGGTCATGCGCAGCTCGACGTCGCTGCCCTCGGCGCGGCAGACGCCGGCCCGGTAGCCCTTGCCCTCGTACGACCACGTCCCGAGGGTGCGCCCGTAGTCGAAGACCGGTTCGCAGTCGAGGACCATCTGGACCTCGCCGTTCACGCACCGGACCGTCCGCAGCAGGACGTGCTCGGCGTCGTAGTCGGTCGGCGTCCGCCGATGGTTCCGGGAACGGGCCGTCTCGTTGCGCCAGGGCCCGATGAGCAGGACGTCGCGGACGATCACCCAGCCGGTGGGCGTGCTCCAGCTCGTCTCCAGGACCATCGTGCCGGGCAGGTACCGGCGGGCCGCCGGGACGCGGGCGTCCGCAGGGCCGAACCGGAAGCCGCCCGCATCGCGGTCGAGGATCGCGCCGAAGATGCTGGGCGAGTCCATCCGCGGCAGGCACAGCCACTCCACGTTGCCGCTGGGGGCGACCAGCGCCGTGGTCTCGCAGTCGGACAGGAACGCGTAGTCCGCGATGGGCGGGAACGGCGATGGACCGTCCAGGCCGAGTGGCTTGCGGGGGTGGCGAAGGCGTCCATCGGCCGACCGGCCGGGCTCGTCCATGTCCTCCTCGGCTGCAGGGCGCCGACAGTCTCGCACGCACGCGCACCGCTCGCTCGGGTGACAGACCGGCGCGCGGCTGGCGCCGAGGGTCGGCCGCGCCTAGCCGGCCGCGCCTAGCCGACCGCGCCGGCGTCGACCATCGGCTTCACCTCGCCGATCCAGCGCTCGATCGTCTCGCCATCGTAGGGCGCCGGCAGCTCCGCGATGAACGTCCCGAAGCCCAGCTTCGTGTAGCCCAACATCCGCTCGGCGATCTGCTCTGTCGTGCCGTACCAGAAGGTGGCGTCCTCGGCCACGTTGCCCAGCGGCGTGCGGTTGTGGTCCATCTGCGCTTCGAAGACGCGGCGCGCCTCGGCCTCCGTGTCCCGGATGAGTGGCTTGCAACCGAGCGTCCACTCGATCTCGGCCGGGTCGCGCCCAACCTCGTCGCAATGCCGGCGGAGGACGTCCGTCTTGCGCTGGAGCGTCTCGAGGGTGCCCATCGCGTTCCACAGGTCGGCGTGGCGGGCGACCGTGCGGAGCGTCTTCTTCTCGCCGGAACCGCCGATCATGATCGGCAGGTGGCGCTGGATCGGCAGGGGCTGGTGGCGGAGATCGCGGAACCGGTAGCGTCCGTCCGGCTCGCTCGTGACCGTCTCGCCGTCGAGGAGCGCGCGCGCCGCGGCGACGGCCTCCTCGAGCCAGTCAAGGCGCTGGCCGTGGCCGCTCCCGAACTCGATGCCGTGGGCGGTGTGCTCCGGCTCCATCCAGGCGCCACCGAGACCGAGGATCGCCCGCCCACCGCTGATGTGGTCGAGCGTGGTGGCGAGCTTGGCCACGAGGCCCGGGTTGCGGAAGGTGTTGGCCCCGACGAGCAGGCCGAGCCGCGCCCGCTTCGTGACCTTGGCCAGCGCCGCCAGCGAAAGCCAGCCCTCGAAGATCGGCTGATGTGGGTCGCCGAAGATCGCGTAGAGGTGGTCCCAGGCCCACAGGTGCTCGTAGCCGAGCTCGTCGATGCGGGCCGCCGTGGCCTCGTACGAGGGCCAATCGGTGGCCTGGTTCCAGAGGAGGATGCCGAGTCGGATGTCATTCATGGCCGCAGGGTAGCCCGTCGTGCCCGAGCCGGGCCGCGTCGCCGCTCGATCGGCCGGCGGCTCGTTCCAGGCGCCATTCCTGTCCAATTCCCACGTGATGAGCCTCGGGTGCGCTCGGCGACCCGCTCGAAGCCGGGCTCGATCCATCCGTAGCCATCGGCGGCTACCAGGGGCCCTCCACGGCAAGAAGGGTGTTACTCATTAGCGCCTTGGGCGCACGGCCTGGCCGAATGACAGGATCGCCGACTTCGGGCGCACGGTAGCGTGCCGCTCGGGCGCTCCCGCCCCGGACGGGTCGGGGCATCCACCAATCACCTCGACCCCCCTCGATCAGGCTGGGCTTGATCGACGTTCCGGGTCGATAAGGTCGGCCGCCCCTACCTAGGGTCAGGATCGGCGCCCGGGCGGCACGAGCTGCTGGACACGCCGGCCGGCGGCCGAATCGGCGATGAGCTGCGTCAGCCGCTTCGTGCGAGTCTCCGGTCGCTTGGCGCTGACGATCCAGTGGGTCGCCGCCTTTCGGTAGCCGGGCGGCTGGCGGTCCCAGAAGGCACGCGCCTCGCCGTGCGCGTCGAGGGACGCCAGCTCTTCCGGCGCAAGCTCCGGCTCGGTCGCCTGCTCGTACGAGTAGATCGCGGAGCGGTCCTCCGTCCGCCGCTCCCACGCCGCGAGACCGGCGGGTCGCATCCGGCCCTCGGCGATGAGCTCCGGAACCCGCCGGATGTTCACTGCGCTCCACGTGCTGCGCGGCTTCCGCGGCGTGAACCGGATCGTGTAGCTCGTCTCGTCCCGGCTGCGCCGGACGCCGTCGATCCAGCCGACGGAGAGCGCCTCGTCGACCGCCTCGGGCCAGGTCACGCTCGGCAGGCCGCTGCCCTTGCGCCGGAACCCGACGAGCAGCTCCGTGGCCGTCTCGTGGTTGGCCTCGAACCAGGCCCGAAGGTCGGCCGGCGTCGCGAAGAACTCGGGCTGCATGGCCATCCTCGCCCTAGCGCGACATCGAGCGATAGCGGCGCACCCCGAGCGGGGCGAAGATGGCGATGATCACCATCACCCAGCCGATCGTCACCAGCGCCGGCTCCTGGGCGGCGAGGCTCGTCGACGCGGCCGGGTTCGGGTTGCCCCAGAGCTCGCGCAACGCCGCCGTCAGCGTGCTGGTGGGGTTCCATTCCGCGACCAGTTGCAGCCACGACGGCAAGGTCTGCGGGGGGACGAACACGTTGGAGATGAACGTGATCGGGAAGAGCACCGTGAAGGCCACCTGCTGCCCGACCTCGACCGTCGGCACATTCAGGCCGAGCCACACGCCCAGCCAGGCCATGGCATAGGCGAACAGCAGCAGCAGGCCCACCCCCGCGAGAAGGGAGCCGATGCCCGTGTCCACGCGCCAGCCCACGACGAAGCCGGTCGCCATGAGCACGATCAGGATGCCGAGGTTGTAGACGACGTCGGAAAACGTCCGGCCCGTCAGCACGGCCGAGCGGGCCATCGGCAGAGAGCGGAAGCGGTCGATGATCCCCTTGTTGACGTCGTCGGTCACGCCGATCGCCGTGGTAGCGGCGGCGAACACGATCGTCTGGGCGAAGATCCCGGGCCGACCGCGACGCGTCACGGCGGGCCGGCAGCGGCGATACGCTGACACGCACATGACGTCAGCGCGCTGGATCGAACGCCGCGAGCGCTTCCGTGCGCTCCACCACGACGGTCTCTTCGTCATGCCGAACCCATGGGATGTCGGGTCTGCGCGGCTGCTCGCCTCGTTCGGTTTCCCGGCCCTGGCAACGACCAGCTCCGGCCACGCCGCGACCCTCGGACGCCGAGACCGGCACGTCACGCGCGACGAGCTGCTCGCGCATGCCGAGGCGCTGGCGGCCGCTGTCGACCTGCCGATCAATGTCGACGCCGAGCGCTGCTTCGCCGACGATCCGGCCGGGGTGGCGGAGACGATCGAGCTGATCGCGGAGACTGGCGCCGCCGGCTGCTCGATCGAGGACTATGACCCGGCGCATGCGGCGATCGACCCGCTCGATGTCGCCGTGGAGCGCGTGGCGGCCGCCGCCGGGGCCGCGCGCCGGTACGGCATCGTGCTCACGGCACGTGCGGAGAACCACCTGTACGGGATGGACGACCTCGACGACACCATCGCGCGTCTGTGCGCCTACCGCGACGCGGGTGCCGATGTGCTCTACGCCCCGGGCCTCGTCGATCGCCATGCGATCGGGCGACTGGTCGACGAGGTTCGGGCGCCCGTCAACGTCCTCGCCCTGCGCTCCGGTCCGTCGATCCCGGAGCTGGCTGCCGTCGGCGTCCGACGAGTGTCCACAGGCGGTGGTCTCGCGCGGGCGGCCTACGGGGCGCTGGTCGCGGCGGCACGGGAGCTCCAGACCGCCGGCACGTCCACGTACCTCGATGCGGCCATCCCCAGCCGGGAGCTGGACGCCGCGCTGCAAGCAGGGCGGCCGCCGGCCTGACCCGCTGTGCTGCTCCTTTCGTCGCGGACCCTGCCGCGGCTCGCGCCTGCGGCGCCGCCCTTCGGCCGCGTGAAGGTCAGGCACGAGGTGGTGGGACCCCGTGGCGGGTCGAGGCCTCGATGAGCGCCCGCAGCGCCGGCCGGCGCACCTCGTCGAGCTCGGTGAGCCTCAGACTGCGCATGCTGAGCGTGCCGCCGACCTGCCGATTCGCCGAGCGACGAAGGAGACCCTCCGGATCCGGCAGCTCGCCGCCGTGGTAGAAGCCGAGAGTGACGTGACCTTTGAACGGCATCAGGTACGCAAACTGCTCGGTGAACTTCCTGGGACCCGTTCCCCAGCCGACCGATCGCTGCTGCGGCCACACGACCTCGATCGTCTGCGGCAGCACGTCGAAGATGAGGTCCCGCACCGCACGGGCCAGCTCCTGGATCGGCGCCGGGTCGGTGGCGA
>JACDAV010000401.1 GCA_013695255.1 Chloroflexota bacterium | reverse complement strand
CGCCGAGGGGGTCTACCTCTACACGCCGGAGGGTCGACGGATCCTCGACTTCAACAGCCAGCTGATGTCGGTCAACATCGGCCACGGGGACCGGCGGGTGATCGACGCGATCACCGAGCAGGCGATGAAGCTCCAGTACGTCCAGCCCGCGTTCGCGACGGAGGTGCGGGGTCGCCTCGGGCAGAAGCTGAGCCAGATCCTGCCCGGCGACCTCGACAAGGTGTTCTTCACCCTCGGCGGCGCGGAGGCGATCGAGAACGCGATCAAGCTGGCGCGGCACTACACCGGCCGCTACAAGGTGCTCGCCCGGTACCGCGCCTACCACGGCGCGACGATGGGCGCGATGACCCTGACCGGCGACCCGCGCCGCTGGGCGAACGAGCCGGGCCTCGTTGGGGTGGTCCGCTACCCCGACACGCACCGCTGGGGGGAGAAGGAGCCACGGCCGGTCGAGGAGAGCCTCCAGGGGCTCGAGGACGTCATCCGCTACGAGGGGCCGCAGACGATCGCGGCCGTGTTCCTGGAGACGATCGTCGGCACCAACGGCATCCTGATCCCGCCGGACGGGTACATCCAGGGCGTCCGCGAGATCTGCGACCGGCACGGGATCCTGATGGTCGCCGACGAGGTGATGGCCGGCTTCGGGCGGACCGGTCGCTGGTTCGCCATCGACCACTGGGACACGGTGCCGGACCTGATGACGATGGCCAAGGGCCTGACCTCCTCGTACCTGCCGCTCGGGGCCGTGGCCATGCGCCGCCACATCGCCGACTTCTTCGACTCGAAGATGTTCTACGGCGGCCTGACCTACTCGAGCCACGCCGTCAGCTGCGCGGCTGCGCTGGCGACGATCGCCGTGTACGAGGAGGACGGCCTAATCGAGAACGCCGCCCGGCTCGACGGCGTGATGCGCGAGCACCACCGGCGCCTCGAGGCGAAGCACCCGGCCGTCGGCGCGGTCCGCAACCTGGGGCTGTTCGGGATCATCGATCTCGTCCGGTCGCGCGATCCATGGACGCCGATGACGCCGTTCAACGGCTCGAGCGACGAGATGAAGGCGGTCGGCAAGGCGCTCCGCGACGAGGGCCTGTACACGATGCTGGCCAACAACTCGATCCACACCAACCCGCCGCTGTGCATCACGGACGAGCAGCTGGCCGAGGGCTTCGAGATCATCGACCGGGCCCTCGACGTCGCCGACCGAGCGGTGACCGACTGACCGATGGCGACCGCGGTCGCCGCCAACCGCCGCCCCATCGCCGCCGCCCCGGACCGGCCGCGCAGCCGCGGACGGTCGGTCGCCACCTTCGTCGTGATCCTGCTGCTCGTCGTCCTCCTGTGGGAGGGCGTCAAGCTCCTCGGCGGCGTGCCGTGGCGCACGCCCGGCGCCGTTCCCGGCGATCCGATCCTGTGGAACCCGCCGTTCCGGTGGCCGTTCGCGAACGACCTGAACCTGCCCCACGTCTGGAACATCGCCCTGGCCTTCACCCAGCCGTTCCAGCGCGGCGCGGACGCGACGCTCGCGGAGTACCTGCTCGGGGCGGCGCTCTACACATGGCGGGAAGCCGCGATCGGGTTCCTGCTCGGCGGGTTCCTGGGACTCGCGCTGGCGACGGTCTTCGTCCACTCGCGCCTGCTCGAGCGGGCGCTCGTCCCGTACGTCATCGCGAGCCAGACGGTGCCGATCATCGCCCTGGCGCCGATGATCGTCTTCGCCATCGGCCAGGGCGTGGTGGCGGTCGTCCTGATCGCGACCTACCTGACGTTCTTCCCGGTGGCGATCGCGATGATCCGCGGGCTGCGCTCCTTCGATCCGCGGGCGATGGAGCTGATGCGCTCGTACGCCGCATCGCGCTGGCAGATCTATCGCAAGCTGCGTCTCCCCGCCTCGCTGCCGTACCTGTTCACGGCCCTCAAGATCTCGGCCACGGCGAGCATCGTGGGCGCGATCATCGGCGAGGACACCGGGGCCATCCAGCAGGGGCTCGGCCGGGTCATCACGACCTTCAACCAGTACTACATCACCGGCCCCGAGAAGCTGTGGGCGGCGATCCTCGCCGCGGCGCTGCTCGGGATCGCCTTCTTCCTCGTCATCCGCGCCGCCGAGATCGCCGTGCTGCGCGGGCGACCGGACGCGGCCGAGGGATGACCGACACGAGAGGAGCCGATCCCCGCATGGACAGCCAGGAACCGGGGCCGGTGGTCCGATTGTCCGGCGTCGACAAGGAGTTCTCGCGCGGCGACGCGGTCGTCACCAAAGCCCTGGAGGGAATCGACCTGGAGATCCGCCGCGGCGAGTTCGTGTCGCTGATCGGCCCGTCCGGCTGCGGCAAGTCGACGCTGCTGCGGGTGATCGGCGACCTGATCCGTCCGACCCGGGGCGAGGTGGTCGTGAACGGCAAGCCGGCCGCGCGAGCGCGGCGCGAGCGCGATTACGGGATGGTCTTCCAGGCGCCCGTCCTGATGGAGTGGCGAACGGTCGAGGACAACGTCCGGCTGCCGCTCGAGATCCTCGGCCGCCCTGCCGCCCAGCGGGCCACTCGCACCCGCGAGATGCTGGATCTCGTCGAGCTGGGCGACTTCGTCAAGCACTACCCGTACCAGCTCTCCGGCGGCATGCAGCAGCGGGTCGCGATCGCGCGCGCGCTGTCGTTCGAGCCGGCGATCCTGCTGATGGACGAGCCGTTCGGAGCGCTCGACGAGATGACCAGGGAGCGGATGAACTCCGAGGTGCTCCGGATCTGGGAGCGGACGGGGATCACGATCGTCTTCGTGACCCACTCCATCCCGGAAGCCGTCTTCCTCAGCTCGCGCGTGGTGGTCATGAGCGCCCGCCCCGGCCGGATCAGGGACGTGATCGACGTCGACCTGGCGCGGCCGCGCAACGAGGACACGCGCGAGACGCGCCGCTACTTCGAGCTGGTGACCGCGGTTCGCGAGGCACTCCGGACCGGCCCCGGCCCCGGCGACGCCGCGGCCGGCGGCGTGGCGTCGATCGACCGGACGATGGCCGAGGGCGCGGTCGGGTGAGCCTCGCCACGGGTCGGACGGATCAGGTCGCCGATCACCCGCAGCAGGGTCGACTTGCCGCAGCCGGACGGCCCGATGAGCGACACGAACTCGCCCGGCGGGACCGTGAGGTCGATGCCCTCCAGGGCGGTGACCGGGCTGGCGCCGCC
>JACDAV010000398.1 GCA_013695255.1 Chloroflexota bacterium | reverse complement strand
TCAGCGCCCACCTGGCCGGTCAGCGCCGCCGGGCGGCTCTTCGAGCTTCGCCAGCCCCGCATCGCGGCCGATGAGGATCAGCTGGTCGCCCGGCGCGATTCTCTCGTCGCGGTGCGGGTTGACGATGACTCGTTCCCCGCGCCGGAGCGCGATCGGGCTCAGCTGGGTCTTCTGCGAGAGCTCGAGCTCGCCGATCGTCCGACCATGGAAGGACTCGGGAGGTCTGAGCATCACCAGCCCGAAGCCCGGTGCGACGTCGATGTAGTCCAACACGTTCGGGTAGGCGAACAGGTGGGCGACCCGGGCGCCCATCTCTCGCTCGGGGTAGACGACGCGGTCGGCGCCGACGCGCTCGAGGATCGAGCCGTGGAGGGCCGTGCCGGCCTTGGCCACCACGTTGCTCACCCCCAGCTGCTTGAGCGCCATCGTGGCGAAGATGCTCGGCTCGGCATGGCCGCTGATCGCGACGATGGCGTGCTCGAAGTCACCGGCCCCGATCGTCTTTAGAGCCTCGATGTCGGTCGCGTCGACCTGGAGCGCGTGGGTGACGTCCGGCGCGATGTCGCTGACCACCGCCTCCGACTGGTCGACGGCCAGCACGTCATGCCCGAGGCGCATCAGCTCGCGTGCGGTGGCGGCGCCAAAGCGGCCGATCCCGATGACGAGGACGGAATGCTTCATGTCGCCTCCTGGTCAACCGATCCGGATGGTCTCGACGGCCGGTCGATGGGCGACGGGCCGCGTCCGGGCTGCGAGAGCGAGAACGAGCGCGAGCGGTCCGAGCCGGCCCACGAACATCGCGACGACCAGCAGCACCTGCCCGGCGGGCCCCAGACCGGTGGTGATCCCCGTCGACACGCCCACGGTGCCGAGGGCGGAGATGCCCTCGAAGGTCAGATCGAGGAGATCGCCCGGGACCGCGAGTCGGAGCGCCAGCGCCAGCCCGATCGCGCCGGTCAGCGCGACGAGCAGGATGGCCACCGACCGATAGACGACGACGTGCGGCAGGCGGCGCCCGAAGGCGCTGGCCGACGGATCGCCGCGGACCGCCGACATCGACGCCACGACGAGCACGGCCAGCGTGTTGAGCTTGATCCCACCGGCCGTGGAGCCGGAGGCGCCGCCGATGAACATGAGGACGATGCCCACGACGAGCGTCTCGTCGAAGAGGCCGCCGATGGCGACCGAGTCGAAGCCGGCGCTGCGCAGGCTGACCGAGTGGAAGGCGGCATTGACCAGGCGGTCGAGGGGCTCGAGGCGACCGAGCGTCGCCGGGTTCGCCCACTCGAGGGCGGCCGTGGCCACCGCGCCGCCGAGAAGCAGCACCGCCGTTCCGAGCAGCACCAGCTTGCTCTCGAGCGAGAGACGCACCCACCGCCGCTTCGCGATCACGTCGCCGACGATGGCGAAGCCGAGGCCGCCGAGCACGATCAGCGCGCCGAGCGGGACCAGGACGGCGGGCGCGTCGGCCAGATGGGTGAGGCTGCGGAGCTCCCCGAAGAGGTCGAAGCCAGCGTTATTGAAGGCCGACACGGTGTGGAACACTCCCCACCACACGGATGTTGCGGCGGATTCCCCACGTGTCGCGAAGACGACCGTCAGCACGGCCGCGCCCAAGATCTCGCAGATGAGCGTGAACGCGACCACCCGGCGGACCAGGTCGAGGACGCTGCCGAGGTCGGTCGCACCCCCGGCCGCCTGGACGCGAAGCCGATCGCTGAGGCTCGTCCGACGGCCGGCGAGCAGGAACAGGAACAACGTGGAGCCGGTCATGAACGCGAAGCCACCCAGCTGGATGAGGAGAAGGATGACGAGCTCGCCGAACGAGCTCCAGTGGCTGGCGGTATCCGCGATCACGAGGCCCGTGGTCGACACCGCGGACGTCGCGGTGAACAGCGCTTCGAGGATGCCCGTTCGCTGGCCCTGTTCGGTGGCGATCGGCAGCGCCAGCAGGACCGTCCCCACGATCGTCAGCATCGCGAACGTGACGATCAGCACGATCCACGGCGAGGGCGGTCTGCGCACGCGCTTGGGTGGGCGGACCTCGTAGCTCTGCGGCCGCGTGCGTTCGACCCGCAGCCGGCGGTCGCCGATCCGCCGGCCCCGGAGCGTCACGCTGACGAAGGCAGGGCGGGCGTCATCCGCGGGAGTGTATGCCGAGGAGCGATCCGCCCACGTCGAGGACTTGCGCCTGCGAAGTCGCAGTTGGCGGGCGGATACGTCAGCGGTGAGCGGCAGACGGCATGCTCCGCCGAATGGACCCGGTCCGCTTCGGGAGAGGCCTCCGTGAGCTCAGGCAGCGACGGGGCTGGCGTCAGGAGGATCTCGCGAGCGCGGCCGGCGTCTCCCGCGGCGTCATCGCCCGGGTGGAGCAGGGACGTGCTGATCGTATTCCGCACGCCACGCTCTCCCGCATCGCCGCGCCGCTGGGTGCCCGCGTCCAGGTCCGTCTCGACTGGCACGGCGAGCAGCTGGACCGGCTCATCGATGCCCGACACGCCGAGCTGACGGAGCTCGCGGTCCGCGAGCTGACCCCGCGAGCCTGGCTGTGCGCCGCCGAGGTCACATTCAGCATCTACGGCGAGCGCGGCTCGATCGACGTTCTGGCGTTTCATCCCGCCTCCGGGGTGCTGCTGGTCGTCGAGGTAAAATCGTCGATCCCGGAGCTGGGTAACCTCCTCATCCCGCTGGATCGCAAGGTGCGGCTGGCGCCCCGGATCGCGGCCGATCGGGGCTGGTCGTCAACGAGCGTCGCCCGGTTGTTGATGGTCGCAGACGGGGCGGCCACGCGACGCCGGATTGCCGCGCACCGGACTGTCTTCGACGTCGAGTTCCCGGTGCGTGGCTGGGCGGTCCGCCGCTGGCTGGCGGCGCCCGTGGCCACACGCGGGTGGTCCGGCCTGTGGGTCCCGTCAGCCGATCGTCAGGCGGTCGCTACGCGGCGGCTCCGCGTCCGGCCAGGCGCCGTTGAGCGTGAAGTTCCGTCCCAGGTTCCCTCGCCTGACCGGCAGGAGGTCGCCCGGCGGACTCCGGGGCGGTAACGACCCCGTCGAGGTCGAGCGGCTGGAGCTCAGCGAGGGATCGCCCCGGGCGCCACGCGGGCCTTGGCGACACAGCCCCGGCGACGCGGGCCCGGCGACGCGGGCCTGGCGACGCGGCCCCGGCGACGCCAGGTCGGCTCACGGTTTCCGCCAGGCGATTACGACGCGGTCGCTCAGGCGGCGGCTCCGCGTCCGGCCAGGCGCCGTTGAGCGTGAAGTCCCGTCCCAGATTCCGTCGCCTGACCGGCAGGAGGTCGCCCGGCGGACTCCGGGGCGCTAGCGACCCCGTGGAGGTCGAGCGGCTGGAGCCCAGTGAGGAGGAGCGAGCGCGGGCCGGAAACGGGGCCCGTAGACGGAACGGCCCTGGGCGGGACGCCCGGGGCCGTGCTGCAGCGAAGCTGGGAAGAGCTCAGACCTCCTTGTACTCGCCCTCGACCGTGTCGTCCGCGGCGCCGGAGCCGCCGGCGGCCGCGCCGGCGGGCTCACCCTCCGGTGCCGGACCCTCGCCTTCGGGCGGGGCGCCGTCCCCGCCGTCGGAGCCGTTCGCACCGGCCTCGGCGGCCGACGCCTGGTAGGCCGCCGTCGACACCCGGTTGAGCGTCTCGGCGAGCGAGGTCATGCCGCTCCGGATCGCGTCGACGTCTGAGCCCTTGAGCGTCTCCCGGAGCGACTCGACGCCGTTCTCGACGGCCGCCTTGTCCTCGGACGAGACCTTGTCGCCGAGGTCGCGGATGGCGCGCTCCGCCTGGAACGTCAGAGCCTCCGCCTGGTTGCGGGTCTCGACCTCCTCGCGCCGCTTGCGATCCTCGTCCGCGTGCAGCTCGGCGTCACGGACCATCTGGTCGACCGCCGACTTGTCGAGCATGGACGACGCGGTGATCCGGACCGTCTGCTCCTTGCTCGTCGCCCGATCCTTGGCCCGGACGTCGAGGATCCCGTTGGCGTCGATGTCGAACGTGACCTCGATCTGCGGGATGC
>JACDAV010000045.1 GCA_013695255.1 Chloroflexota bacterium | reverse complement strand
CCCAGGCGCGAGACCTGGACGTAGTCGCCCGACAGCTCCGGCACGCCGGTGTCGTTGAGGACATTGGTCGCCTGGCGGGCGGCGCCGGCGTAGATGCCCACGACCGCGTTGGCCGCGTCAGGCGCCGTGACGTCCTCACCGTCGCTGGTCAGCATCGACTTCGGGACCTGGAGCGCGATGCTCTTGACGTTGAACGAGCTCAGGTCATCCTGGCCCGGTGCGGTCGGCAGGGGCAGCAGGTGGGCCCCGTTGAACGGCCGGAGGCCGGCCAGGTCGAAGATGGCGCCGAGGTCGGCGAAGAACGGATCGTCGCGCTGGCCGGCGAAGACCGTCACCTCGCCGTCGAGCTCGTGGATCCCGTCGGCCGCGTAGCTGCCGTAGTCGGGGGTGGTCCGCGGGCCGATGTTGTCCGGCGGCACGTTGAGGCCGCTGCCGAGCTCCTCCTCGTTCATGGTGACCGAGTAGGTCTGCTGGACGTTGGCCGGGGCGAACGGAGCGCCCTGCGGGTCGCTGGCGTCCTCGATCGGCCCGTAGCCGCTGTACAGGAAGCTGTCCGGGTTGGTGTACTCGGTCTCGAAGTCGAAGACGAAGGTCACGTCCTCGGCCCCGTCGCCGTTGTTGTCGACCTTGATGAAGTATTGGGCGGTCTCGTCGAACGGGTAGAAGTTGGGGCCGCCGGCCGGCTCCTGGAAGGGGATGTAGTTGGCGATGATGGTGACCGTGTCCGGCTTGTCGGGGCTGACAAAGGCGTACAGGTCGGTGATGTCGGCGGTCGGGTCCTTGGCGATGAGCGGAGCCTCGCGGTGGCTCGCGCCGAGGGCGCCGCCAGCGACGGACGAGACGGCCAGGACCGCGGTGGCGCCCAGCGTCGCGATCCTTCGCGAGCGTGTCATGATCATGAGTGGAAAGTCCCTTTCACAGGCTGAGTTGGTCCGTCTGCGTCCCATGGCAGGCGTTCCGGCGTTGGCATCTCCTTCGGTACGGTCCGGGCGGGGCGTCGCGCCGCCCCGCGGACGCGCTCGGGCACGCGCCGTATCCGTGCTTTCGGCGCCGGGCGGCCGCGGGATGACGGGCGCCGCCTTGCAACTTCGTTCTATCGGGCACCGTGCGCACGGGCTCGATGAACCGCGATCCCGCCTTTGAGCGAACACCGGGTGGAGCGACGCGCGGACCGACGTCGTCATCAAGAAGGAATGGTCGCTTGACCCCTGTCGCGCTACGGCGTCCATCGGGACGGCCCCGCCCGAGGCTTGTGGCGACCGTCGCCCTGTTCGGGATCGCATTGGTCGGCTGTGGCAGCGCCAATGTCGAGTCGCCTCGCATCCCGGCCTCGCCGACCGGCGAGGCGTCGCTCCAACCATCAGCCGGGACGCCCGCACCAACAGCCGTTCGGTCGCGTCCGCCGGTGCTCCAGCCGCCGGCATACGCGAGTCGGGTCGTCGTCGAAGAGCTGGGGATCGATCTCCCGATCATCTCCGGCGACCTCCAGCCTCCGCCGAACTATCCGTTGTGCGACGTCGCCGCGTACATCACGCGGTTCAGCCAGCCCTACGAGACCGGCGTGACGTATCTCTCGGCACACGCACAGAAGGGCATGTTCCTGCCGCTTCTCGAGGCAGCGCAGCGCGACGATGGCAAGGAGCTGAAGGGAGTCACGGTCGACGTCTACACCAGCGACGCGATGCGCTACCGGTACGAGATCTCCGAGGTCGTCCCGCACGCCGTTGACTATGCCGTCGTGGCCACCCTGCCACTCGAGGAGCGGACGCTCGTCCTGCAGACCAGCGAAGGGCCGTTCGGAACGACGGAGAAGCTGCAGGTCGTGGCCACGCCCGTGGATGAGGCTCCGGCCGACCCCGCCGAGGCGAATCCAGAGGCCAAACCGCGCGATTGCCGACCGGACCCGCTCAAGAGCGGGGATCCGGCCACCAGCGCTCCGCCGGCCGGCGAGGAGGTCGTCGAGGTCGTCGCGCCGACACCCGATTGGCAGCCGGTACCGATTCCGAGCGCCTCACCGGGACCGTCGGCGAGCGGCCTCGCGCTCGCACATGTACCCAGCCGGGTCGTCGTGGATGAGCTGGGCATCGACCTGCCCGTCATCTCCGGCGATCTCCAGCCGCCGCCGAACTACCCGTTCTGCGACGTCGCGGCGTACATCACGTTCCTGGGCCGTCCCGATGAACCGGGGACGACCTATATCACCGCCCACGC
>JACDAV010000318.1 GCA_013695255.1 Chloroflexota bacterium | reverse complement strand
CCGCAGGGCCGGGCGCGGGGTGGGCCGCAGGGCCGCCCGCGATCCACCGGTCATTCCGCGGTGGCGACGGCCGTCTCGATGACGTCCTGGGTGGCGGCCACCTCCTCGACGCCCTGCTTGCTGATCTCCTCCGCGAAGTGGCACTTGGCCCGATGGCCACCGGCGTCGATCGGACGGAGGACCGGCTCCTCGGTGGCGCAGCGCTCCGGGTGGCCGAGCTGCTCGCGGAGCCAGCAGCGGGTGTGGAACCGGCAGCCGGACGGCGGGGCGGCCGGCGACGGGACGTCGCCCTTGAGCACGAGGCGCTTCTTGCGGCGCCTCGGGTCCGGCTCCGGGATCGCGGACAGCAGGGCCACCGTGTACGGATGCCGCGGGTTCCGATAGAGCTCCTCGACCGTCCCCATCTCGACGATCTGGCCGAGGTACATGACCCCCACCCGGTCGCTGAAGTACTGGACCACGGACAGGTTGTGGCTGATGAACAGGTAGGTCAGATTGAAGTCGCGGCGGAGATCGAGGAGCAGGTTGAGCACCTGGCTCTGGATCGACACGTCGAGCGCCGAGACGGGCTCGTCGCAGACGACGAAGTCCGGGTTGAGCGCGAGCGCCCGGGCGATGCCCACGCGCTGTCGCTGGCCTCCGGAGAACTCGTGCGGGTAGCGCCGGGTATACGCCCGCCGCAGGCCGACCACCTCGAGTGAATCGCCGACCTTCTTGTCACGCTCCTTGCGGTCGCTGACGCCCTGCGCCAGCAGACCCTCGCCGATGATGTCGCTGATCGGCATCCGCGGGTTCAGGGACCCGAAGGGGTCCTGGAAGATGATCTGCATCTTGCGGCGGAGCGGCCGCAGCTCGGCCTGGCTGAGCTTCGTGATGTCCCGGCCCTGGAACCTGACCTCGCCCTCGGTTGGCTCCACCAGCCGCAGCAGGGACCGGCCGAGGGTCGTCTTGCCACAGCCCGACTCGCCGACGAGGCTGAAGATCTCGCCCGGCTGGACGTCGAAGTCGACCCCGTCGACCGCGTAGACCGTGGCGATCCGGCGCTTGAGGATCCCGCCCACGATCGGAAAGTGCTTCTTGAGGCCGCGGATCGAGAGGATCGGCTCGGCCGTTCCCCGGGCGTCCGCCCCACCGCCGGCCCGGGTGGCGTACGGATCGGCCATCGATCGGCCGTCCCCCGCGGGGGCTTCCATCGGTGCGGGTCCCTCCACCTAGCGGCTCTTCCCGAATGCCCGACCGGCGGTCATGTTGGCGCGATGCGTCTCGAGCGCCGCCTGCCGGCGGCCCTCCCCCTCCGGGGTGTGCAGGTGGCAGCGGGCGACCTGGCCCGGGCCGGCCGGGTACAGGTCCGGCTCAACGCGCCGGCAGCGATCCCAGCGATACGGGCAGCGCGGCTCGAACCGGCAGGCGGGCGGCAGGTTGAACGGCGAGGGCACCACGCCGCTGATCACGGAGAGCCGCCCGCCGCGCTTCTCGACGGTGGGGATCGACTCGATCAGCCCCATCGTGTACGGGGCACGCGGCTCGAGGAGGACCTGCTCGACGGTGCCCTGCTCGACGATCTGGCCGGTGTACATGACGACCACGTTGTCGACCATCTCGGCGACCACGCCCAGGTCGTGGGTGATCAGCATCAGGGCGGACCCGGTGCGCTGCTGGATCGTCTTGAGCAGCTCGAGGATCTGCGCCTGGATCGTCACGTCCAGCGCCGTCGTCGGCTCGTCGGCGATGAGGAGCTTCGGCTCGCAGGACAGCGCCATCGCGATCATCACCCGCTGGCGCATGCCGCCGGACATCTCGTGCGGGTACTGCTTGACCCGCCGCTCCGGCGATGGAATGCCCACCAGCTTGATCGCCTCGATGGACCGCTCCCAGGCCTCCTTCTTCCTCACCTTCAGGTGGAGCTCCACCTGCTCGGCGATCTGGTCGCCGATCGTCAGGACCGGGTTCAGGCTCGTGAGCGGCTCCTGGAAGATCATCGCGATCTCGTTGCCGCGGATCCGCCGCATCTCGCGGAGCGGCAGCGACAGCAGCTCCCTGCCGTCGAACCAGACCTCGCTGCCCTCCCCGATCACGCCCGGCGGGATGTCGATCAGGCGCATCACGGTCATCGCCGTGACGCTCTTGCCCGACCCGGACTCACCCACGATCCCGAGCGTCTGACCGCGCCCCAGCGAGAACGAGATGCCGTCGACCGCCGGCACGATGCCGTCGAGGACCCGGAAGGACGTCCGCAGGTTGCGGACCTCGAGCAGGGTCTCGCGCGGCGGCGGGGCCCCCAGCGGGGCCGGCGTCGAGAGCGTCTCGGTCATGCCCGCGACCGGGGATCGAACGCGTCGCGCAGGCCGTCACCCACGAAGTTGACCGCGAGCACCGTCAGGATGATCGCGAAGCCCGGGAAGAACGGCCACCACCAGTTGCCGAGCGGGATGAAGGTCAGCGCGTTCGACAGGATATTGCCCCACGTCGGCGAGGTCACGCTGACGCCGAAGCCGAGGAAGCTGACGAACGCCTCGCCGATGATGTTGCCGGCCACGATCAGCGAGGCGGACACGACGATCGGGCTGAAGGCGTTGGGCAGGATGTGCCGGAAGATGATCCGTCGGTCGCGCACGCCGACGGCCCGGGCGGCCTCCACGAACTCGCGCTCGCGGATCGACAGGAAGAGACTGCGCACGAGCCGGCTGATGCCCATCCAGCTGAAGACGCCGAAGATGACCACGATCGTCAGCACGTTGCCGCCGCCGAAGAACCGGGCGGCGACGAGGATGACGAACAGGATCGGCAGGCTGAGCATGACGTCCACGATCCGCATCAGCAGGTTGTCGACGAAGCCGCCGGCATAGCCCGCGACGGACCCGACCAGCGTCCCGATCGTGACGCCGATCAGCATGCTCGAGAAGCCGATGAACAGCGAGGTGCGGGCGCCGTTGACGACGAGGTGGAGCACGTCTCGCTGGAGGCCGCCCGTCTCGCCGAACGGATGGGCCAGCGAGGGGCCCCGGCCCTTGTAGACGTTCACGTCCGGCTGCGGGATCGTGTTGAAGTCGAACGGGGCGATCAGCGGTCCCACGATCGCGGCCGTGATGAGGGCCCCGAGGATGGCAAGGCCGAACAGGGCCAGGCGGTGCTTCCGGAACTTCCGCCAGGCCAGCTGGAACTGGCCGAGCGATTCGAGGCCGACCTCGTAGTCCGCGCCCGCTTCCTCGGCGCGGCGGTCGATCTCCGCCACCGTCGTGTCGGCGACCACGCGATTGAGCTCCTGGGCCATGGTGGCGGACCTCAGTACTTGATGCGCGGGTCGACGAACGC
>JACDAV010000274.1 GCA_013695255.1 Chloroflexota bacterium | reverse complement strand
GCGATCGCCAACGAGCTGCGCAACGACAAGCTCCAGACGTACTTCACGAAGGGCGCGATCACGAAGGTGATCCGCCCGATCCTCGCGCCCGAGGAGTTCACCGCCGGCACGCTGGAGTAGTGGACCGCGGGACGACGCGCCGATGACGGCGGAGGCGGAGCCCGAGGGTCTCGAAGCGTCGCAGACCCGGTCGGCGGGCCCCGCTCCGCTTCCCGGGCCGGCCGCTCCGCATGCCCGCGAGGACTGGGAGCGTCGGATCGGCGTCCGATCGGATCCGGCCGTCCAGCCGCGGGCCGTCGAACCGCGGCTGCCGCCGCCCGCGGGCCTCACCGCCCGGGACGGTCGCGGTGCCGTCACGCTGTCCTGGTCGGCGGTGGCCGGCGCGTCCGGCTACCTCGTCCATCGCGCCGCATCGGCCGCCGGTCCGTGGTCGCCGCTCGACCACGGCGGCGGCGATGTGCTGGCCGTGCCGGCGACCGTGTACACGGACACGCTTGCCGAGCCCGGCCGGGAGGCGTGGTACGCGGTGGCCAGCGTGACCACCATCGAAGCCCCGGGCGGTGACGTGTCCGGCGGCTTGGCGGCCGTGCCCCGCGATCAGGGCGACGCCCGTGTCTGGGTGGCGGTTGACGCGGCCGCCTCCGGCACGCCGCTCCATCGACCATGGCGGCCGATCATCGGCTCCGAGCACCTGTCGATGCTCTGCCGCGGCACGAACGAGCAGAATTTCGACGTCGGCGCGGAGCTCGGGGAGGCGCTGCGCCTGGCACACGAGGAGCTGGGCGTCGTCGCCGTGCGCGCCCACGGCGCGCTGCTCGACGAGCTGCGGGTCTACCGGGAGGTCGACGGCCAGCCGGTGCACGACTTCTCTCGGCTGGACGCGGTGTACGACCGGCTGCTGGAGCTCGGCCTGCGGCCGATCGTCGAGCTGTCGTTCATGCCGCGCGACCTGGCCTCGGACCAGACGCGCACCGTCTTCGACTATCGCGCGATCATCTCGCCGCCCCGCGACTGGGACCGCTGGGGTGCCCTCGTCGGCGGCCTGGCGCGTCACCTCGTCGAGCGCTACGGGATCGACGAGGTTGCCGGGTGGGGCTTCGAGGTCTGGAACGAGCCGAACCTCGTGGTCTTCTGGACCGGCTCCCAGGCCGACTACTTCCAGCTGTACGACGTCTCGGCGCGCGCGATCAAGGCGGTCGACCAGCGGCTTCGCGTTGGTGGGCCCTCGACCGCTGCCGCCGGCTGGATCGACGGGCTGCTGGCCCACTGCGACCGGTCCGGCGCGCCGATCGACTTCCTCTCCACCCACACCTACGGCAGCCCGCCGCTCGACCTGCGCCCGATCACCGCGGCGCAGGGCAGGCCCGACCTGCCGATCTGGTGGACGGAGTGGGGCGTCTCGCCGACCCACTTCGCGATCGTCAACGACGGTGTCTTCGGCGCCCCGCTCGTCGTCGCCGGCATGAAGGCCGCGGCGGAGCGCGGCGAGGCCCTGGCCTACTGGGTCGCGTCCGACCATTTCGAGGAGCTCGGAACGCCGCCGCGGCTGTTCCACGGTGGCTTCGGCCTGCTCAGCGTGGGCAATCTCCGCAAGCCCCGCTGGTGGGCGCTGGCGATGCTCGAGCGACTCGGCGATGACGTGATCCCCTGTGAGCTGCGGGGCGACGGCGCGGGTGGGCTCGTCGACGCCTGGGCCACTCGCGGGTCCGACGGGCGAGTCGCGATCGCGGTCTGGAACGGCACCCTCGACCAGTCCAAGGCGGCGGGTTCGCCGCTTCTGGAGCGCGACGTGACCCTGAACGTCGACGGCCTCGAGAGCGGCCTGGCGTACGAGCTGCGGCACCACCGGCTGGACGCCCGGCACTCGAACATCCTCGCCGTGTGGGAGAGCCTCGGCGCACCCGACTGGCCGGACGATGCGACCTGGCGAACGCTGCGCGACGCGAACCGTCTCGAGCTGCTCGAGCCGCCGCGCACCGTGGTGCCAGATGGCGGATTCGTCGAGCTGGCGTTCGCCTTGCCGATGCCATCCGTCTCGCTGGTGGACCTGGTGCCGGTCGCCGGCACCACGCCCCCCACCTGATCGCTGGAACACCGCTGACGGACCCCAGCCCGTCGCCGGGGCACCGCTTCCGTTGCCCCGTTCGACACGGGGTCCTATGCTCAAGCGGCTCGCTCCTGGGCGGAGGACGCGACGCCGCTCCGTCTCGCGGGAGATCCCGATCATGGAGGGCCTGGCGATGACTCGAGACCGGCTGCTGGATCCACGGTCCCGCGCGACGAGGTTCCGCCGTTTGCGCGTGGTGCCGGCCGCCGGATTGGCGGTGGCGCTCGTGCTCGGCGCCTGCCAACCGGCTGGGACCTCCTCCGGGCCGTCCGGGGGCGCCTCGAGCTTCCCAGCCGCGAGTGCCAGCGCGGCCGGCGGGACCACGCAGCTCTCGATCGCCACGGGCGGCACCGGCGGCGTCTACTACCCGCTCGGAGGCGGTTTCTCGCAGGTCATCCGGAAGTACATCCCGGGCTACGACGCGACCGTCCAGGAGACGAACGCGTCCGTCGACAACATGCAGCTCATCGGGGGTGGCGGTGCGGACCTCGCTCTCGTCCTCGGCGATACGGCGGCCGACGCCGTCGAGGGACGGGGCGAGTTCGAGAGCGGGCCGGTGGAGGCGTGCACGCTCGGCCGGCTGTACGACAACTTCACCCAGGTCGTGACCAGCTCGGACACCGGGATCACGAGCATCGAGGATCTGCGCGGCAAGCGCGTGTCGCTCGGCTCCACTGGATCCGGCACCGAAGTGATCGGCCTGCGCATCCTCGAGGCGGCCGGGATCGACCCCGACACGGACATCGAGCGACAGCAGCTCGCGGTCGACGAGACGGTGAATGGGCTCCGTGACGGCACGGTCGACGCCGGATTCTGGTCCGGCGGGCTGCCGACCGCAGCGCTGACCGAGTACGCCACGACCGGCAAGCTGGTCGTCATCCCGACAGCCGAGTACACCGAGAAGGTCGCCGCGACGCATGGCCCGTTCTACCTGTCTGCCGAGATCCCGCCCGACACCTACAGCGGCCAGACGGCGGCCGTGCCCACGATCGTCGTCCCGAACGTCCTGGTCGTGAACACGAGCATGCCGGAGGAGCTGCAGCGGCAGATCACCGAGGCGATCTACGGACACAAGGACGAGCTGGTCGCCGTGCACCCGGCGGCGAATGCGCTCGACGCCAGCACCGCCGGGGACGTCGAGTTCATGGACGTCTGCCCGGGAGCCAGGGCGTACTTCGACACGCAGGGCTGATCGCGTGGCAGGCCGGGTACGCCGGCCGATCGTCGGCGCCCTGCTCCTCGTCGCGGCGGTCACGGGCAGCGGCCCGGTCGCCGCACGGCCGGGCGCGGACATGCTCCTCCGCGACCAGCATGGAACCGTCCTCGCCCGGATCAGCCTGCCCGAGGGCAGTCGCATCACCCTGCGGTATCGCAACTCGCTGTACGGCTCGGTGGCAGAGGAGCGGTTCGTGGTGCAGAAGCACGCCCTCCGGCTCGTGGAGCTTGCCGCGGATGAGCGCGCCGTCCTCGACGAGTACTACGTGGTCGATCACCCGGTCGAGCGGACCGAACCGGGGGACGCGCGGGCGTGGCGTGGCACGCCCCGCGATGCCCTGGCGCTCCAGCGTCTGGCAGTCGCCGCCACGGACCTCGGCAAGCGCACGCTGATCGTGCCCGGCCGGAGCCCGATCGACCTGTGGCGGCTCGTCGACGATCGGCAGCCCACGGTGTTCATCGCGCTCCAGCCGTCGGGATGAGCGGACCCGATCTGCCCCGCGGCGTGTCGCCGGACGAGGCGATGCCCGACCAGCAGGCGATCCTGGCGGAGTACGAGGCGGAGAAGCCCAGGAGACGGCTGTCGGGCATGCCGCTGCGGTTCGTCCAGGCCATCAGCGTCGCCCTCTCGCTGTACAGCCTGGTGTGGGTCTTCAGGCCGGTGCCGACCCAGGTCTATCTCCCGGTGTTCCTCGGCGGAGCGCTGGCACTGACGTTTCTCGTCTACCGCGGCTGGGGGCGTCCGGATCAGGCCCGGGCAGACGACCGGCCCGACAATCCGGGGCCGCTGGACTGGGCGCTGGCGGGCCTGGCGGTGGTTCCGATCGCCTACATCGTGCTCGATTGGCAGCAGTTCTTCCGCCGCTCGATCGTGCCGACCGAGCTCGATCTGGTGATGGGCACGCTCGTCATCCTGTTGGCCATCGAGGCTGCCCGCCGGACCGTCGGATGGGTGGTGCCCGTCGTGGTCGTCGCCTTCCTCGCCTACGCGATGGTCGGGCCGTTCGTCCCGGCGCCATTCAACACCAGCAGCTTTGCCTGGCCGCGCCTGGTCGGCCACAACGTGATGAGCACGGCCGGCATCTTCGGGGTGCCGTTGGAGGTCGCCGCCACCTACATCATCCTGTTCACGATCTACGGCGCGGTCCTCGAGTATTCGGGCGCCAGCCGCTTCTTTCTGGACCTCTCACTGGCCGCTTTCGGCCGCTCGCGCGCCGGCCCCGGGCGAACCGTGACGGCGGCGGGCTTCCTGCTCGGGACGGTGTCCGGCTCCGGCGTCGCCACCACGGTGACCCTGGGAGGCGTGGGCTGGCCGCTCCTGCGGCGCGCCGGCTACCCGAAGGAGGAAGCCGGCGGCGTGCTGGCGGCGGCCGGCATCGGTGCGCTCCTCTCGCCGCCGACGCTCGGCGCGGCGGCCTTTTTGATCGCGGAGCTGCTTGGCGTCTCGTACCTGGAGGTGCTCGTCTGGGCCACCGTTCCCACGCTGCTCTATTACCTCGGGATCATCCTCGCGATCGAGATGGACGCCCGTCGCTATCGAACCCAGATGGTGTCGGTCGACCTGCCGCCGGCGCGCCGATTGCTCCTGCGCTACGGCTACCACTTCGCCTCGCTCTTCGCGATCGTGGTGTTCCTGGCGATGGGCATGACGGCGTTCCGGGCCGTCGTCCTCGCGACGTTCCTGCAGGTCGGGCTGAGCTTCCTCGATCGGCGGAGCTGGATGACTCCGCGACGAAGCCTCCACGCCCTTGCCGACGGCGCGCTCGGCGCGCTGCCGATCGTCGGGGTGATGGGCATCGCCGGCGTGATCGTCGGCGTGATGACGCTGACCGGATTGGGCCTGAAGCTGGCCGACATCATCGTTGGCTTCGCCGGCGGCACGCTCGTCCTGACCGCGCTCTTTTCGGCGATCGCGATCGTCATTCTCGGGCTGGCGGTTCCGGTGACGGCAAGCTTCATCATCTCGTGGGTGATCATCGGGCCGGCGCTCCGCCAGCTGGGCGTCCCGGATCACGCCGCGGCGATGTTCATCTTCTACTACGCGGTCCTTTCGGAGGTCTCGCCGCCGACCGCGCTCTCACCGTTCGCCGCGGCGGCGATCACGGGCGGCAGACCGGTGCGGACGATGTGGCTCACGTGGAAGTACACGCTGCCGGCCTTTCTGGTGCCGTTCGCGTTCGTTCTCACGCCGGGTGGCGAGGGGCTGCTGCTTCAGGGCGGACTGCCGACGATCCTCGTCGCGACGGTCGCTGTCGGTTGTGCCGTCGGGGCGCTCGCCGTGGCGACGGGGGCCTGGCTCGTCGGCCCGGCGCGGCGCCCGGAGCGCGCGCTGTTCGGGCTGGGCGCGATCTCGCTGCTCGTGATCAGCCCGGTCGCGATGCTGGCCGGCGCCGCGGCGATCGTCGCCGGCCTGGCCGTCCACCTCGCCACCCGCACACGATCTGCTCGTGCTGCGTCCGCGTAGAGCGATCGTGAAGTTGGGTTGGTTGACCCTACGGTCGCAGATGACGGATCGGCGGTGAGGATCCGGGCGGCCGTGCTGACGCAATCGGGCGCCGCGCGGCCATACACGGACACCAGGCCCCTGTCGGTGGAGGAGGTCGAGCTGCGCGCGCCGGGACCGGGTGAGGTCCTGGTGCGGATCGGAGCGGCGGGCCTGTGCCACTCGGATCTCTCGGTCGTCGACGGGTCTCGGCCCCGTCCCTTGCCAATGGTCCTCGGCCACGAGGCAGCCGGCGTGGTCGAGGCGATCGGGCCCGGCGTCGCCGAGGTCGTGCCGGGCGACCAGGTCGTGTTCTCGTTCGTGCCCACCTGTGGACGCTGCGGGTCATGCCTGTCCGGGCGCCCGGCCCTGTGCGAGCCGGGAGCGCGCGCGAACCTGGCCGGTACGCTGCTGACCGGCGGCCGGCGGCTCGCCCGGGCGGACGGCGGCCTGCTCAACCATCACTTGGGCGTCTCGGCGTTCGCCGATCATGCCGTCGTGGTCGAGGGCTCGGTGGTGAAGGTCGACCGGGCCATTCCGCCGGAACGGGCCGCCCTCTTCGGCTGTGCCGTCCTGACCGGCGTCGGCGCCATCGTCAACACGGCTGCGGCCGAACCTGGCTCTTCGGCCGTGATCTTCGGCCTGGGCGGTGTCGGCTTGAGCGCAGTCATGGGCGCTCGACTGGCGGGCTGTCATCCGATCGTGGCCGTGGACCTGCTCGCGGCCAAGCTCGACCTGGCGCTGGACCTCGGGGCAACGGATGCCATCCGCGCGGACGATGCCGGGGCGCTCGATGCGATCCGGGCGATCACCGGCGGCGGCGGCCAGACGGTCGTCGAAGCCGCCGGCAACGCTTCGGTTCTCGCTCAAGCGTATGCGGCGACACGGCGCGGCGGCCTGACCGTGTCGACCGGGCTACCGGACCCGGCTCAGGAGCTGAGGATCCAGGCGATCAGCCTCGTCGTCGAGGAACGAACCCTGAAGGGATCGTTCATGGGTTCCGCCATCCCACGGCGCGATGTTCCCCGCTTCATGGCCCTTGCCGAGGCCGGACGGCTGCCCGTCGAACGTCTCATCAGCGGCACGCTGGCGCTCGAGGAGATCAACGCCGGCTTCGACGACCTCGCTGCCGGGACCGTCGTGCGCCAGATGGTCAGGTTCTAGCGAGGCGGGCACCCAGCGGGCCTGGACCTGGGGGCAGTCACGGCATTTGCCAAGCGCGGCGGGTCCCGCCACCATGTCGAGATGCGATACCTGCGATCCGCGCCCTCCGCCGCCCTCGTCCTGCTCGCGCTTCTCGCGACGGCGTGCTCGAGCGGCGCTGCTTCACCGTCCTCGGCCGTTTCCGCCACGGCGTCGGCCCCGGCCTCGACTGGCCCGGCCAGCGCCTCGGCTGCTGCCTCCGTCCCGCCGCCGGCCGCATCGGCCTCTGCCGCCGCGTCGGGCGTGACCGTCGACTCCCCGGAGGCGGCCGCCCAGCTCGTGATCTCGCAGGATCCGCTGTTCTCGGCCTTCGGTCCACAGGACCCGAACCTGATCGGGCAGTGCTGCTGGTACGAGGCGACCGAGTCCGGCGACGGCTACGAGGTGCTGATCCATGCTGGCTGGGGCGACTGCCCGTCCGGCTGCATCAACAAGCACGAATGGACGTTCGCGGTGTC
>JACDAV010000268.1 GCA_013695255.1 Chloroflexota bacterium | reverse complement strand
CGGAGGGGCCGGTCTGCCGCGGAACCACCCGGCTCCGCGCGGTGTAGGGAGAGCGACACTTCCGCTCGGAGGCTCGACCGATGATCCGCCGCCTGCTGCTCCCCGTCGCCGTCCTGCCCGGAACGCTCCTGCTGCTCGCCGGCGCGCTGGTCGCCCCTGCGGTCGCCGGGGGTGGCTGCCACGGTGGTGCGGGTGCCGAGGCGAGCGAGGCCAGCTCGACCGTCATCAAGGTGGACGGCTGCGCCTTCGCCCCCACGATCAGTCGGGTGCCGGTCGGCACCGAGGTGACCTTCCTCAACTCCGGGTTGGGCCCGCACGACGTGACCGGGACCATGGGCGAGTGGGGCAGCAAGCTCCTCGAGCCCGGGGAGACGTATCGGACGCGCTTCGCGAGGCCCGGTGTGTACGCCTTCTCGTGCAGCCTGCACCCGGGGATGGCGGGCGCGGTCGTCGTCGGCGCTGGCGCGCCCGCGGGCGCCGTTGCCGCGAACGTCGGGTCGGACGGGGCGCAGGTCAGCGACGTCCCGCTCGATCCGGGCGCGGATGCGGCCGACGGCGGTTCGTCAGCCTCGACCGCGGCAGCGTTTGGCGGTGCGGGTCTCGTCGTCGGCGTGCTGGGGACGGGCCTTCTGCTTCGACGCCGCCGGCAGGAATAAACTGCGCATCCGGCCCCGGGTCGGTTACCCTCGAGGTCTCTGGCGATCGTCACGGAGCGGGACCGCCTGGTATCGAGCTCGATGAATCGCGATCATCTGGAGTTCTGCGCGAGCGAGGAATGGGCCGAGATCCTCCAGAAGGACATTCTGCCCTGGGCCCTGCGTGGGCGGGACCTGGGCGATGATGTCCTGGAGGTCGGGGCCGGGCCGGGGCTGAGCACGGACGTCCTGCGACGATTGGTTCCGCGCTTGACCGCCGTGGAGCTCGACGACGACCTCGCGGCCGCGCTGACCGACAGGCTTGCAGGGACGAACGTCGAGGTGGTGAAGGCCGACGCTACGGCCTTGCCGTTGGCAAGCGACCGGTTCTCGGCTGTGACCTGCTTCACCATGCTGCATCATGTGCCATCGGGCGCGCTGCAGGATCGGCTCCTTGTCGAGTTGTGTCGAGTCCTCCGGTCCGGCGGACTGTTCGTCGGCAGCGACAGCATTGCCAGCGCGGACCTCCGTCAGTTCCATGCCGGCGACACCTACGTGCCCATCGACCCGGATGGACTGCCCAACCGCCTGGAGTCAGCGGGCTTCGTCGATGTCGAGGTGGAGGTCGGGTCCGAGCTGACCGGGACCTTCCGATTCGCGGGCACTGCGCCACCCCCCGAGGAGCGACCGTAGCCCTCTGCTAGACTCCGCGGCGGTATCCAACCTGCATAGAATCGATGCATAGAGGTGCACCTTGGCCGAGGCCGTGGCGCGGATCGCGCAGGGACGCCCCGTTCCCGACATCGTCACGGAGCTTCCGGGACCGAAGGCCCGCACCCACATCGCCTTCGACGAGGTCTGGACCTCGCCGAGCCTGCCCCGCGCCTACCCGATCGTCCCCGTGCGCGGCGACGGGCTGACCGTCGAGGACATCGACGGGAACCTGTTCCTCGACTTCGCGGCCGGCATCGCGGTGACGTCCACGGGCCACGCGCACCCGGCCGTGGTCGACGCGATTCGCCGCCAGGCGGGCGAGCTGATCCACTTCAGCGCGTCCGACTTCTACCTGCCGATCTACCCCGAGGTCTGCCGCCGGCTCGCGGAGTCGGCCCCGATCGCCGGCGGCCGGGCCCGCACGTACCTCGGCAACAGCGGGACGGAGGTCGTGGAGGCGTCGATCAAGCTGGCCCGCTTCGCGACCGGCCGCCCGTACGTCGTCGCGTTCCTCGGGGCGTTCCACGGGCGGACGTACGGCTCGATGTCCCTCACGGCGTCGAAGGCGAAGTACCACGCCGGGTTCGGCCCGCTGCTGCCCGGGGTCTTCCACGCGCCCTTCGGCCGGGTCGAGGACCTGCGCTGGTTCGACGAGGTCCTGTTCGAGCGCCTCGCGCCGGCCAGCGAGGTGGCGGCGATCATCGTCGAGCCGGTCCAGGGCGAGGGCGGCTACATCGTTCCCGAGGACGGCTTCCTCGAGGGCCTGCGGGCCCTGTGCGATCGCCACGGGATCCTGCTGATCGCCGACGAGATCCAGTCCGGGGCCGGCCGGACGGGGAAGATGTGGGCGGTCGAGCACTGGGGTGTGAAGCCCGACATCGTGCTGACCGCCAAGGGCATCGCCAGCGGGATGCCGCTCGGGGGGATGATCGCCCGGGCGGACCTGCTCGAGTCCTGGACGGCCGGCGCGCACGGCTCGACGTACGGGGGCAACCCGGTGGCCTGTGCCGCCGCGCTCGCGACGATCGACCTGCTCGAGGCCGGTCTGATGGACAACGCACGGATCCGAGGCGAGCAGGCGCTCGAGGGGTTGCGGCCGCTGCTCTCCCGCCATCGCGGCCTCGTTCGCGACGTCCGCGGCCTGGGCCTCATGCTGGGCGTCGAGTTCGACACGCCGGACCATGCCGAGGAGGTCCAGTGGGCGGCCTTCCAGCGCGGACTGCTCGTGCTGGAGTGCGGCAGGCAGGCCGTCCGGATGGCGCCGCCGCTCGTCGTCTCGGAGTCCGAGATGGCGACCGCCCTGCGGCTGTTCGCCGAGGCGGTGGCGGACGTCGCCGGGCCGGCGGAGCGCGAGGTCCGCGAGGAGGCCGAGGCGGCCGGCGCGCTGACCGGCGTCGAGGCGGCGGGCTGACGGCGCTCCACGCACGGTCGCGCCGACGATGAGCTCGAAGGTCGCTTCGATGCGTGACGCCGTGGCGGATCTCGTGCGCGACGGTGACACGGTCGCGATCGAGGGCTTCACGCACCTGATCTCGTTCGCGGCCGGTCACGAGATCATCCGCCAGGGCCGGCGCGACCTGACCCTCGCCCGGCTCACGCCCGACGTGATCTATGACCAGATGATCGCCGCCGGCGTGGCGCGCAAGCTGATCTTCTCGTGGCTCGGCAACCCGGGCGTCGGGGGTCTCGGCGCAGTCCGCCGGGTGACGGAGGGCGCGTCTCCCAGCCTCGAGCTCGAGGAGTACTCGCACTTCGGGATGGTCGCGCGCTACACGGCGGGCGCGGCGAACCTGCCGTTCTTTCCGCTTCGCTCGTACTTCGAGACGGACCTGCCGAAGGCCAACCCGCTGATCCGTCCGATCGAGTCGCCCTACGGCGACGGCGTCGTCTACGCCGTGCCGCCGCTCCACCCGGACGTGACGATCGTCCACGCCCAGCGGGCGTCGGCCGCCGGCGACACGCAGGTGTGGGGTCTGCTCGGCTGCCAGAAGGAGGCGGCGTTCGCGGCCGATCGCGTGATCGTCGTGGTCGAGGAGCTCGTCGCCGACGAGGTCATCCGCGCCGACCCGAACCGGACGATCATCCCGGGGCTGATCGTCGACGCCGTGGTCGTCGAGCCCTGGGGCGCGCACCCGTCGTACGTCCAGGGGGCATACGACCGCGACAACCGCTTCTACGTCGACTGGGATCCGATCTCGCGCTCGGCCGAGGCCACCGAGCAGTGGCTGCGCGCGTGGGTCCACGACCTGGATGGCCGGGCGGCGTACGTCGAGAAGCTGGGGGCTGATCGCGTCGCCTCGCTGCGGCCCGGCCCTGCCCCGAGCGGGGTCGTCGACTACGGAGCGTACCGATGAGGGCGTGGCGCGCAGCCAGCTCGGCCGCAGCGG
>JACDAV010000263.1 GCA_013695255.1 Chloroflexota bacterium | reverse complement strand
CGCCTTCGTTGCCGCCGTCCGCGAGCCAGAGGTGGGCGTAGGTGTGCCGGAACTGGTGCGGATGGAGCTTCTCGATCCCCGCCTCTCGACCGAGGCGACGGAGCACCTGGAGGATCCCGCTGTCAGTCAACGCGCCGCGGGGCGCGAGCCAGAGCTCGGGCCGCTGGGCGTGCGTGTGGGTCGGCCGCAGCCGCAGGTAACGATCAAGCGCCTGGGCCGTCTTGTTGCCGAACGGGCAGGCCCGCGGTCGCCGGCCCTTGCCCATGACGATCGCGACCTGCTGGTCGAGGTCGACGTCCTCTACTTTCAACCCGGCAATCTCGGCGCGACGCATTCCCGTGTCGAGCAGGAGGCGCACGATCGCGGTGTCCCGGCGGGCGTCGAAGTCGGTCCCGGCGCAGGCTTCGAAGATCGCCTTGAGCTCGGCCTCGCGGAGGATCGCGGGCGGCTCCTCGGGCACGATCGGCGGCGTCATCCGCTCCATCGGGGAGGCCACGATCTCATCCTCGCCGAGCGCCCACTTGAAGAACGGTTGGAGGCTGCGATAGGCGACCGACACGGTGGCCGGGCGCTGACCGCCGTCCTGGAGCGCGACGACGAACGTCTCGACGTGCTCGCGCCGGATCGCCCGCAGCGTCCGCGGCATGCCGCGCTCGGCCAGGAACCGAGTGAACTGGGTCAATGCCGCCAGGTAGGTCTTGATCGTGGCGGGGCTCTTGTTGCCGGCCCGGAGGCTGAGCCGGTAGGAGTCGATCGCCGAGTCGATCGTCATGCCGGTCGACGCCCCCGGATCTTCGGCTACGATACGAGTCGTGCGAGACGTGTCCGCTGTAGTTGAGCACGAAACCGGGCGGGAGTAGCTCAGTTGGAAGAGCGTCAGCCTTCCAAGTCTCCATCTCCCCAGCGCTGTGCTCTGAACTCGGGCTCCCCGCACGAATCGGCCGGTCGGGGGCCCTCAGTCATACGCTCTTGCCCAGAGCGTATAACTGGACGACAGCGGATAACTGACGACGACGGCAAGGCTGCTGCTCAACGCCTGATCTTCGGCATGAGCTATGACCGACCGCCCCTCCACCCTGGACCCGGCGAACCTCTGCATCCCACATCGGAAGGGCATGTGTGGCTCTTTCACGGCACGCGCCCACGATTACCCGGGCGATTCGCCGCCAAGGGGGCCTGCCCGACCCCAAGGGCGCTTCGCGGCACCTCGGCGTCAAGCGGCGTGCCGATCGGGCGTTTGGAGCATTTGGTCCGCGCGAGAGCGGTACGATCGCGGACTAGCACCCAGCCCGGCCGACATGGCGGCCTCGCCTCCGCGGGCCGAACCGGTTTACCCGGCCGCGAGCGTGGTGCGGACGGCCTCCGCCTCGGGCGCGAGGCCCATCGACTCGAACAGGGCCAGGGCGCGCTGGGACGTCGCGTCGCCTTCTGCGTCGCGGCCGGCATCGCGAAGCGACTGTCCCCAGCCGCGCAGGACGCGGGCCAGCTGCGGCCGCGCCTCCAGGTCCTCCAGGATCGCCGCGGCGGCCCCGAAGTCCGCGAGGGCGGCATCCAGGTCGCCGCGCTGCGCTGAGGCTTCGGCGCGCTTCCAGAGGATGCCCGCTTCGCCGACGCGGTTGCCGATCGACCGCACGGTCATGAGCGCCTCCTCCCAGCTGCCCTCCGCCGCCGCGAAGTCGCCCAGGGCCGTGACCGCGGTGCCCAGCCAGGCCTGGAGGCTCGGCCGCCACATGGTTCGGTCCACCACGAGCGCGAGGTCCGCGCCGCGCTGGAGCGTCTGGCGGGCCTCCTGGAAGCGCCCCTGCCGCTGGTAGACGTCACCGAGGATCCAGGAGCTGACAACCGCGCAGGCCGTGGCGCCGGTCTCCTCGGCGCGGAGCACGCAGGCCTGGGCGATCGGGACGGCCTCGTCGAGCTGGCCGCGCTCCGATCGAACGATGGATTCGGCGATCTGCGCGTCGAGCTGGGCGATCAGGTCGCCGCCCGCGGCCAGCTCGGTGGCGTAGCGGGCGGCCTTCTCGGCCTTGTCGAACTCGCCGAGATGCGCGTAGCCCATGGCCAGGGCACCCCGGGCGAACGCCGCCCCGATGAAGTCCTGCCGCTGCTCGAGCATGGGCACAGCCTCCTCGAGGGCCGTGACGCCGTCCCGGATGGGACCGAGGAAGATCTGGTTCAGGCCGATGACCGCCAGCTGGAGCGCGCGGAGGGAGGGATCGTGGAGTGCCTCGCCGATCTCGGTGATCCGATCGAGCGAGCGCTTCACCTCGGGATCCGAGGCTCGCTTGCCGAGTCCCATGCGGGCCATGGCCAGCCCCAGATGGAGCGGAGCGACGAGTTCCAGGTCGCCCAGTCGCTCGGCAGCCGGGATGATCGCCTCGAGGTCGCCGATGATCTCCTCGGTCGGGCGGAAGGTCCAACCGGATCGCGACCGTCCGAGCTGGATCTCCACCCGCCGCCGCAGCAGCGCGTCGTCCTCCGAGTCCGCGGCCGGAGGCAGGATCGTCGCGGCGCGATCGAAGGCCGAGTACGCCTCCGCGATGGCATTGCGCTCCATCGCATACCGACCGGCCGCCAGGAGGTACTCGACCGCCTTGTCCGTGTCCCCAGCTTCCGAGAAGTGGATCGCGAGCACGCCGGCCAGCTCGCTGCCCCGATCCGGATAGAGGACCTCGAGCGATTCGCCGACGAGCCGGTGCAGCGCGCGCCGCTCCTGCTTGAGCAGCGAGCCGTACGCGGCGTCCTGGACCAGCCAGTGCCGGAAGAGGTACTCCAGCTCCGGCCGGGTGGCGGCCAGCCGGATGAGCCCCTTCGCTTCCAGCGTGTCGAGCTGTGCCTTGCCTGCCATCCCGCCCTACTCCCCGGCCTGCCCGAGGACCCGCTCGAGGACCCGGAGCGGGAACTGCCGCCCGATCACCGAGGCCACCCGGAGGGTTCGCTTGGCGCCATCGGGCAGCTGGTCGATACGCGCCAGGAGGAGCCCGTGCAGGGTTTCCGGGATCTCGACGGACGACGCCTCCGCGGTGGCCACCCACCGATTCTCGCGGCGCTGGATGACCCCGCGCTCGATGAGCATCCGAATGACCTCCTCGACGAAGAACGGGTTGCCCTCTGCCCGGGCAAGGATCGAGTCGCGAACCGGTCCCGGGAGGGACTCGATCTCCAGCAGGTTGGAGACCAGGTCGCGGCTGTCCGCCTCCGTCAGGGGCTGCAGACGCAGCTCCACGAGGGCGTCGCCGAACAGCTCACGGGCGGCGGTCACCAGACCCCAGCCGGCGGAGTCCGTGTCGGCTCGCAGGGCGGCGATGAAGAACACGGGCAGCTGTGCGGCCAGCGGCAGGAGCTGGCTCACCAGGGCGACCGACGCCGGGTCCGCCCAGTGCACGTCCTCGCACACCAGCACGACCGGTCCGCGGCCGGACAGATGCCGAAGCAGCCGGTGGATCGAGGCGACGTACCGGCCCTGCATCGCCTCGGGCTCGAGCCTCGCTCGATCGGCCTCGTCCGGGCGGAGCGGCAGGCCGAGGAGGTGGGCGAGGAAGGGTGCAGTGTCGGCGGCCTCGTCCCCGAGCCAGGCCGCGAGCTGCCGATCGAGGGCCGCCCGGATCTCGAGCTCCGGACCCGTGAACGGGAGCTGCAGCGCCGCCCGCACGAGATCGAGGAGCAGGTGGTAGGGCAGGTTCCGGCCATAGGAGACGCAGCGACCCTCGAGCCAGGTGGCGGCGGCGCCGCCGTCGGTGCCCGCCTCGTCGCTCACCCAGCCGCGGAACTCGGCCAGGAGGCGGCTCTTGCCGAGGCCGGGCTCGCCGATCACGAAGGCGACCCGGCTGCGCCCGACCTCCACGACGCGGTAGAGCGACCGCAGGCTGTCCAGCTGATCGTCGCGCCCGACCATCGGGCTTTCCAGGCCTGCGCGCTCGAGGCCCCGCCTCCGGCCGGGCGCCGCCCGGCGCGCCAAGACGCGGTAGGCGTGGACCGGCTCGGCCTTGCCCTTCAGGGCGATCTCGCCGAGGTCCTCGGTCTCGAACGCGTTGGCGACGAGTCGATGGGTGCTGGCGGTGATGAGGACCGAGCCCGGCTCGGCGGCCGCCTGCATCCGCGCGGCGACGTTCATCGCATCGCCGAGCGCCGTGTACTCATAGCGCAGGTCCGTCCCGACGTTGCCGACGACGACCGGGCCGCTGTTGATGCCGGCCCGGATCCGGAAGTCGATGCCGTGGCTGGCCTCGAGCTGCCGGGCGAACTCGTCGATCGCGGCGACCATGTCCAGGGCGGCGCTCACCGCCCGATCGGGGTCGTCCTCGTGGGCCACCGGCGCGCCGAAGAAGGCGACCATGGCGTCACCCTGGAGCTGCGCGATCGTGCCCTCGTACCGGAAGACCGCCTTCGACATCTCGTCGAAGGCCTCGTTCATCAGGGCCGTCCAGTCCTCGGCGTCCATCTGCTCGGCGAGGGCGGTCGAGCCCACCACGTCGACGAACAGTGCGGTCACCGGCTTGCGCTCGCCGCTCAGCTTGGCCGCGCGCATCTTCTCGATGAGCGGCGCCGGGGCGGCGGCTGACAGGCGGGTCTGGCGGGCCCCGTCGGACGTTGTCTCGCGGCCGTCGAGCAGCGACTGGCCGCAGCTCGCGCAGAAGCGCGCGTCCGGGGGGACGGCTGCGTCGCAGCCCGGACAGGACGCTGGCGAGGGCTCGACCATCATCGCGCCGACATCTTACGCGGCCGTACGCCGGTCCCCGCTCCCGTTCGACTACGATGTGGGCGCGCTCGGGCGGGAGTAGCTCAGTTGGCAGAGCGTCAGCCTTCCAAGCTGAATGTCGCGGGTTCGACCCCCGTCTCCCGCTCCATCCTCTTTACGCACGATCTCTGCGGCCTAGAATCGTCCTAGCGACATCTTTGGGGCTGCGCGAAGCGGATCGTGGGTCAGCAATCGACGGTCCATGACTACGGGTTGACCAACCCGATCGCCATGGGGCTGCTTCCGGGCGAGGACGATGAGGAGACTCCGGACGTGCCCGGGCTCTATGGCCCGGTGGCGCTGTCGCCGAAGCGGCTTCGTCGCGTTTTGCGCGGTCCCCTGCATAAGCGGCGGGAGTAGCCGTTACCGGGGCGCGACTGCGGCTACCCTCCGTCGATGGCACAACCGCCAACGTTGCCCTGACCGCGGTGTGGTTCGCCGATGGTCGAGCGGACCAATCGACAGGACGGCGGGAGTTCCTCGGCTGTTCCCAGTTCCCCGCGTGCCGTGGTCGTCGGCCGCTTTCGGTTCCGGCGCTGCGCCTCCGCTGTCTAGCGGCGCCGACCTGTGTATCTGGTAGCGGCTACATCGGTGGGCATGGTCCGGTGGCCATTTGAATGTGGCTCCATCCGCGGCTAGCAGTGAACTATTCAATCGACGACAGGTTGATCCGTCGTAGACGAACTCCACTTCCACCTTCGCGATCGGGAGCGCGAGATCTGCGGGGCCCCCGGTGAGTCGAAGATCACCGAGTTCTCGGCATCGGTCGGTCGTGATCGTCGGGGGCACTTGGCATGCGATCGCGACGGTTGGGAAACGAGACGAGTTTGTTGTCCGGACGACTCGTTCGACGGTTCCATCGTCGC
>JACDAV010000248.1 GCA_013695255.1 Chloroflexota bacterium | reverse complement strand
TACCAGCGGGCGCTGTTCGACCTGCTCATGGCCGCCGGCGCGCCGCACGGCATCCGGCTGTTCGGCCTCCGGGCGCTGATGTCGCTCCGGCTCGAGAAGAGCTTCGGGACCTGGTTCCGCGAGTACCGGCCGATCTACACGCCGCTGGAGGCCGGTATGACGGGCTCGATCAAGCTCGACCACCCGTTCGTCGGCCGGGAGGCGCACGAGGCGGAGCTGGCTCGCGGCGCGGCGCGGCGGCTCGTGACGCTGGTCGTCGAGCCGGATCCCGACGACCCGGCGGACGCGATCGGCGACGAGCCGATCTGGCACGACGGCTCGGTCGTCGGCTGGGTCACGTCCGGCGGCTACGCGCACTGGTGCCGCGCCTCGGTCGCGCTGGGTTACGTGCCGGCGGCGCTCGCCGATCCGGCCGCGGATGGGCGGTTCGAGATCGAGATCATCGGTCGGCGGCGCCCGGCCCGGCTCCAGCCGGAGCCACTGCTCGACCCGGAAGGTCGCCGGATGCGCCAGTGACGGCGGAGCGGCGGATCGTCGTCGACGACCGCCCCATGGCCTTCCGCGACGGCGAATCGGTGGCCGTCGCCGTCCTGCGGACGGGCGAGCATCCGGGCCACGGGGGGACGCTCTGCCTGGCCGGCGACTGTGGCAACTGCGTCGCCGAGGTCGGCGGGGTCGCCTGGGTCCGAACCTGCCAGACCCCCGCCCGACCGGGGATGGTCGTCCGGCGACATCCACCGACCGGCGGCCCGCGACTTCCGGCCGGCGCGCAGGCGGAGGCCATGGGGGAGCCCTGGGCTCCACGCGTGCACGTGCAGCGCGAGCAGGCCGATCTGGTCGTCATCGGCGCTGGCGACAGCGGCCGGGCTGCGGCGGCCGACGCGACCCGCGACGGCCGCCGGGTGACCGTGCTCGACGCCGGAGCCGGCGTGGAGGTGGTCGGGATCTACGCCGGTCCGACGATCGTGGCCCGCACGGGGGAGGGGATGCTCCACCTGCACGCGCACGAGGTCGTCGTCGCGACGGGCGCGGCCGAGATCCAGCCGGTCTGTCCGGGCAACGGTTTGCGCGGCCTGCTCACCGGGCGGGCGGCCGAGCGACTGTACGCGGCGGGCATGGACCTCGGCACCGCCGTCGCGATCGGCACCGCGCCGGACGGGGTGCCCTGCACCGGGCTGGCGGGGCGGCTGGTGAGGTTCGAGGGCGACGACCGGGTGTCGGCCGTCGTGACCCTTGACGACGACGGCGCCCAGCGACGGACCGCCTGCGACACGGCGATCCTCGGGCTCGGACGGACCCCGCGGGACCTGCTCGCCCGGATGACCGGGCACCCCGCGGTGAGGGTGGCCGGCTCCGCGGCGCGGACGTTCGACCTCCCGCCGCCGCCTGCCGAGGGCGTGGTCTGCCCATGCACGGGCTCGACGGTCGAGGACCTCGAGAGCCTCTGGGAGCGCGGCTTCCGCGAGCTCGAGCTGATCAAGCGCTCGAGCCTCGTCGGCGTCGGCACGTGCCAGGGCGGCGCCTGCCTGCCGCACCTCCGCGCCTTCATCGCCGACCGGACCGGCCAGGCGCCGGAGCCGTTCACGGCCCGTCCGGCCTCGCGCCAGATCACGCTCGGCGAGGCTGCCGCCGGCGTCCACGTCGACGCGTTCCGGCGGACGGCGCTCCACGACGAGCATCTCGCCCTCGGCGCGCGGATGGACCGGTTCGGCGGCTGGTGGCGGCCATGGCACTACGGCGATCACCTCGCCGAGTACCGGGCGGTCCGCGAGGCGGTCTCGGTCGGCGACGTGAGCACGCTCGGCAAGCTCGTCGTATCCGGTCCGGACGCAGTGGAGGCGCTCGAGCGGCTCTACCCCTCGCGGGTGGCGGACATCCGCGAGGGCCGGTCGCGTTACGTCCTCCTGCTCAACGAGCGCGGCCACCTGATCGACGACGGGATGGTGCTCCGCGAGGCCGAACACCGCTTCGTGCTGACCTTCACCTCCGCCGGCGCCGGCAACGCCGAGGCCTGGCTGCGCGACTGGATCAAGATTTGGGGGCTGCGGGTCCACGTGCTCGACCGGACGATGTCGCTGGCCGCGATCAACGTCACCGGGCCGCTGGCGACGGACTTGCTGGGGCGCCTCGGCCTCGCCCAGCCGCCGGCCTTTCTCCGCCACGTCCACGCAGACGTGGCCGGCGTGCCCTGTCACGTCATGCGCCTCAGCTTCACCGGCGAGGTGTCGTACGAGCTCCACCACCCGGTCGACCGGGCCGTCGAGCTGTGGCGCGTGCTGCTGGCGGCCGGGCACGACCTCGGCATCGCCCCGCATGGCCTGCAGGCGCTGCAGGGTCTCCGGCTCGAGAAGGGCCACGTGATCGTGGGCATGGACTCGGAGCTGGATTCGACGCCGCGCCGCCTGGGCATGGACTGGGCCGTCCGGATGGACAAGCCGGAGTTCGTCGGCCGGGCCGCGCTCGAACGGACCGCGGGGCTGCCGGACGCGCGCCGGCTGGCAGGGTTCACGATGCCCGGCCCGGCTCCGGCCGAGGGCAGCCCGGTCACGTCCGCCGGCGAGATCGTCGGCCACGTCTCGTCCAGCTTCACGTCGCCGGTCCTCGGGCGGGCGGTGATGCTCGGCTGGCTCAAGCGCTCGCCGTTCCCGACCGAGGTCGAGATCGACGGCCGCCCGGCCTCCGTCGTCTCGCCCCCGTTCTACGACCCGGAGGGCGCCCGTGCTCGCGCTTGAGCCGCTCCAGGGCGTGCGAGTCGTCGCCTCGTCAGAGGCGCTCGATGCGATCCCCAGCGAGGATGGGGCGACGGTCCTTCGCCTCGCGCCGGACGACGTGTTCGTCCTCGACGGCCTCCTCGACCTGGCGGTCGCCGACCCGCACGCGATCGTCGCCGGCGAGCCGGGCTTCGTCGGCAGCTGGCTCGGGCCGGAAGAGCTCGCCGCAATCGTCGTGCCGCACATCGAGTGGCCGCTCCCCGCGGAGCGCCCGGCACTCGCCCAGGGTTTCGTCGCCGGCGTTCCGGCAAAGCTGTGGCTCACGGCGGACGGGGCGCTGCTCCTCTGCGCGGCTGCCTACGCGCACGAGCTGACCGACCGGCTCCGATGATCGAGGAGGGCGTCGAGCGCCGGATCGCCTTCCGCTGGGCGCAGCCGAAGCGGACCTACGACGTGGTGATCGTCGGTGGCGGCGGACACGGCCTGGCGACGGCCTACTACCTCGCCGCGCGCCACGGCATCAGCGACGTTGCGGTGCTGGAGGCCCGCTACATCGGGGCAGGCAACTCCGGCCGCAACACCACGATCATCCGGGCCAACTACGGGGTGCCCGAGGCGGTCCGGTTCTACGGCCACAGCGTCGACCTGTACGCCACGCTCGAGGACGAGCTCGAGTGCTCGTTCATCCACCAGGCCAAGGGGCTGATCTGGCTCGCCCACACGGAGACGGCCATGCGGGCCGAGCGCGCCCGCAGCCTGCTCAACCTCGCGTGCGGCATCGAGACGGTCATGATCACGCCGCAGGAGGCGAAGGGGCTGTGTCCGCAGCTCGACCTGTCCGGTGGCGGCCGGTATCCGGTGCTGGGCGCCTCGTACCACCCCCGCGCGTCGACTGCGCGCCATGACCGGGTGGTGTGGGGCTACGCGGCGGCCGCGATGCGACGGGGCGTCCACGTGATCCAGGGAACCCCGGTCACCGGGCTCCTGCGCGACGGCGACCGGGTCACGGGCGTCGAGACCGCGAGCGGGCCGATCCGGGCACGCGTCGTGCTCAGCGCGGTGGGCGGCAACGTCACCGCGGTCGCCGGCCAGGCGCTGAAATTCATCTCGACCGCCGACTATGTGCAGCCCCTCGCCACGAAGTACGGCCCGGTCTATTACCCGCTGACCCTGACGAAGAGCGTCTACCAGAAGATGCCGGAAGATGTCGTCGGCCTGGGCGTCGATAACCTCCTCACCGTCAACGCCAATATGTCGGAGCAGCAGGTCTACGACATCCTCAAGACCTTCTTCGACAATCAGGCCGACGTGCAGGCGATCCACCCCGAGGCCAAGAAGTTCACCCTGGAGAATGCGTCGCGCGTCGCCCCGGTCCCCTTCCACCCCGGCGCGATCAAGTACTACACCGAGAAGGGCGTCTACAAGCCGTAAGCACACGAGCGGAGAAAGGTGCAGGGTGGGGGAAACTCCCGCCCTGCACCTTTCGCGTGAGGGGGGAACGATGAGCAAGACCAGCAAAGACGGCGCGAGCGGTGCGGCGACCGCGCCAGCGGAGCCCGCGACCACGGCGGCGGAAGAGACGATCAGCGACGAACAGGCCAGCCGCCTGATCGAGGAGTTCGAGTCGGAGTCGCCGACCCGCCACGTCCTCGGCCCTTGGAAACTGATCGTCGGACTCCTCTGCGTGGCCCTCGCGGTCTACGCCCTCTACTGGACCCAGTTCGGGATTGTCACGCAGGTCTATCGGGCCAGCTTCCTCTTGCTCACCCTCGCCCTTACCTTCCTCCTCTACCCCGCCTTCAGCAGCGATT
>JACDAV010000208.1 GCA_013695255.1 Chloroflexota bacterium | reverse complement strand
CGCGACGCCCGGCAACCCGTTGTCGAGCGCCAGCTCGACCGCCCGCTCGTTCCCTCGCCCCACGAGGCGGGCGTTGTGCGTCTCGACCCAGTCGACGAGCGGCGCCAGCGAGGCGATGGCGGCATCGTGTCCAAGCGACCCCCGGAACCGGTCGAACGGGTGCGGGATGCCGACCAGCCCACCCTGCTCGCGCACCGCGTCGATCGCCTCGACGGCGGACAGCCCGGGCGGGATCGGGCGCTCGATGAACAGCGCGATCAGGTCACCGGCCGTGGTCCGGATCTCCTCGCCGACGATGATCGTCAGCCCCGGTGGAGCGGTGGCACGCGCCTCCAGCGCCCCGTCCAGGCGGTGGTGGTCCGTGATCGCCAGGTGGGTCAGTCCCCGCTCCGCCGCCAGTCGGGCGACGGCCGCCGGCGAGGACAGGCAATCGAACGAGGCACGCGTGTGGCAGTGGAGGTCCACGAACGCGCGATCGACGTCGATGGTCATGGCCGATCGGCCGGTTCCGCCTCGTCGACTCGCTCGATCCGGGCGCCGACGTCGAGGAACTTGCGCTCGATGTCCTCGTAGCCCCGGTGCACGTGGTGCGCGCCGTGGATCGTGGTGGCGCCGTGGGCGGCCAGGGCGGCGAGGATCAGGGACGCGCCAGCGCGAAGATCGCCGATCTCGACCTCCGTGCCTCGAAGCCGGGCGGGCCCGGTGATGGCCGCGTGATGGTCGTCCAGCAGCTCGATCTCGGCGCCCATCCGACGCAGCTCGCCGAGCCACTCGAGACGGTCCTCGAAGATCGCCTCGTGGACGGTCGAGCGGCCAGCCGCCTGGCTGAGCAGCACGCACGTCGGCGGCTGGAGATCGGTCGCCAGGCCGGGGTACGGCGCCGTCTCGACCGCGCACGGCGTGAACTGTCCGGGGCCGACGGCCGTGGAATCCACCTCGATCCGATCGCTGCCGCACTCGACGCCGACGCCGGCGTCGCGCATCACGTCAAGGAACCCGCCGAGATGCTCACCGGCCGCACCCTCGAGGGTCAGGCGGCCGCCCGTGACGGCAGCGGCGACGATGAAGGTCCCGGTCTCGATCCGGTCCGGCATCACCCGGTGCTCCGCGCCGCGCAGCCGCTTGCGGCCCTCGATCTCGATCGTGTCCGGATAGGTGCGCTCGACCCCGGCGCCCATCTTCTGGAGGAACACGATGAGGTCGTCGATCTCCGGCTCGCGCGCGGCTGGCCGGATGATGGTGTGACCGTCGGCCAGCGTCGCCGCCAGCATCGCGTTCTCCGTGCCCATCACCGACACGACCGGAAAGCGGATCTCCGTGCCGCGCAGGCGGCCCGGGGCCGTCGCGAAGTAGTAGCCGTTGCGGTAGTCGATCTGCGCGCCGAGCGTGCGCATCGCCTGGACGTGAAGGTCGACCGGCCGCCGGCCGATCCGGTCGCCGCCCGGGTTGCTGATGATCACCCGCCCGAACCGGGCAAGGAGCGGGCCGAGGAGCATGAAGCTGGCCCGCATCTTGGCCGCCGCCTCGAGCGGGACGAAGAGCCACTCGACGTCGCCGGACGCGATCTCGTAGACGTTGGGCTCGGGATGATCGACGACCACGCCGAGGTCCCGGAGCGTCTCCGTCATCACCCGCACGTCCTCGATCTCCGGGACGTTGGTGAACCGGCAGCGCTCACCCGTCAGCGTCGCCGCCGCGAGCATCTTCAGGGCGGCGTTCTTGGCGCCGCTGATCGGGACCGTCCCGTGCAGCGGCTGCCCGCCCTCGACCCGGAAGATCTCCCGGGTCACGGGCTCAGGCACGTACTCCCAGTGGAAGGGACGCGCGTCGGCCATTGGGCAACCTTAGCGTGGCAGGGTCGCTCGCCCGCCGAGGCCCGGGCCGGAAAGCCCGCGGCCGGGGAAGGGCGGAGGACTCGCTAGCCTCGCCGCGATCCCTCCCGGCGGCGACGCTCGCCGACGCGGATCCGCAGCAGCGCCTGCTGGAGCGCCGCCCTGGCCGCCGACAGGTCGGCGCCCTCCTGGTAGCCGCCCTCGAGCGCCCGTTCGGCTTCCCGGCGGGCCTCCTCGGCCCGGGCCAGGTCGATCTCGGACGCGAGATCGGCCGTCTCGGCCATCACGACCACCTTGTCCGGCCGAACCTGGAGGAACCCGCCGACGATCGCGAACGACTCCTCGGTGCCGCCCTTGCGGATGCGCAGCTCGCCGACGCCGAGGGTCGAGACGAGCGGTGCATGGTGGGGCAGGATTCCGAGCTCGCCCTCGGAGCCGGGCAGGACGACGGAGTCGACCTCGTCGGAGAAGGCCAGCCGTTCCGGGGTGACGATCTCGAGCTGGATGGGCATCGAAGCTAGGACCCCGGACCGAGGGCCGGCAGAGGCTTCACCTCGGTGCCCGGTGCGTACAACGCCGTCATGAGCCGAGTCTCTGGGCGTTCTGGCGGACGTCGTCGATCGTGCCGGCCAGGAAGAACGCCTGCTCCGGCAGCGTATCCACCTTGCCCTCGAGAATCTCCTTGTACGAGGCGACCGTGTCCTTGATCGAGACGTACTGGCCCTCACGCCCGGTGAACACCTGGGCGACGAAGAACGGCTGGCTGGCGAAGCTCTGGAGGCGCCGCGCCCGGGCGACGGTCGCCTTGTCGTCCTCGGACAGCTCGTCGATGCCGAGAATGGCGATGATGTCCTGGAGGTCGCGGTAGCGCTGCAGGACGCGCTGCGTCTCGCGCGCCACG
>JACDAV010000205.1 GCA_013695255.1 Chloroflexota bacterium | reverse complement strand
CACGCATGGCGAGGTGGAGTGCATCGACGCGTCGGGAACCCTCACGACGCTGCCGTCACTCCGGCAGCCGCGCCACGGGCTCGGAGCCGCGGTCCTTGACGGCGTGGCCTACTCGATGCTCGGCGGGCCGGAGCCCGGGCTGTTCGTGGCCGACACCGTGGAGTCGCTGACGCTGCCCTGAGCCTGCGCCGTGGGCGCGCATCGGTACGCGGACAGTGGATGACCAGCCTCGCAGTACCGGACGTGGAGATGGTCGTCGTGGCCCGAGTACCAGGTGGCCAGGCCCTCGCCGATCAGGACCGGGTCGTTGAAGTAGATCAGCTTCACATGGCCCGGCGCGGTCGAACGGATGGCCCGGATCAGCGCTCGCGTCGCGGTCCGGTTGTACGACGCCAGGCGGTAGTTGGTGCCCCAGGCGCACTGATCGCGGTTGTCGCGCATCGGCCGCAGGTCGGCGTCGAGGCCGACCTCGTGAGTCGAGTGGCCCGCGATGTCGCCGCCGTGCTCGAAGCCGAGGTCGCCGACCGGCAGGGAGCCGTAGCCCGCGGCCAGCATCGTCCCGCCGGCGGCCTCCGTCTGACCGATCGCCGCCCCGGTCCCCCAGTTCGCCGCGCCGTTGCCGACGCTGTAGTCGCACAGGCCCCGCGCGAACGACGGCCGATCGAAATGCGCCACGAGGTAGCGCCACATCGTCGTGTCCGCGATCCCGTCCACGGACAGGCCCACGTGGCGCTCGAACGCCCTGACCGCGGCGGCGGTCGCCGCGTCGTACGTGCCGCTGACCGTCAGACCGGCCGCTCGCTTCTCGTTGAGCTGCCGCTGCAGCGCGAGGACCGGGTAACGCGGTGACCCCGGCCCCACCCGGACGACGAGCCGCGCCCACGTCGCAGCGTCGACGATCCCGGTCCTCGGCAGCCCGCGCGCGCCCTGGAACGTCTGGACACCGGCCCGCGTATCGGTCGAGAAGCGGCCGTCATAGATGACCCGGATCCCGTGCCCGAGGAGCAGCACCTGGATCGCCTTCACGTCGGCCCCGCGGTTGCCGAGGCTCTGGACCGGCCAGGCGAAGCCGGGCAGTGCCGCCGCGACGGACGAGGCGGCCAGAAGGACGGCCAGCAGCGCCGCGATGGGCGCCAGCAGCCGCGCGATACGGGACGAACGGCGGTTCTCGTGCATCGGGCGGCATGCTAGCAGCCGGGCGCGCGCCCGGGCTCGAGCCTCGCTCGCCGGGCGCCAGGGCCGAGGCCCGTCAGGGCGACTCGTAGCCAACCAGCCGGAAGCTCACCTCGCCCTCCGGCCGGTCACTGAAGCCGACGACCAGCGCCGCCTCGCTCTGCGCCGGCAGCAGCTCGATCGTCAGCTCGGCGACCTCCTCCTCCCCGCCGACCGTGGCGGCCGCCTCGATCACCACCGTGCCGGCCGCTTCGCCGCCGTCGTTGCGCACGACGACCGGCAGTGTCCAGCCGGTGGGCGCCGGTGCTCCCTCGGCGGCCTGCGCCTCGACGGAGATCCGCGCCGGCCCGTCGTCGGCGACCACCTGGAGCAGCAGGTAGCCCACGAGCCCAACGATCGCCGCCACGCTGGCGGCGAGAATGGCCCACTCCAGCCAGTTTCGCCTCATGCAGGCGTCCCTTCGCGCTGACCGGACGATCCACCACCACCGGCGCCCGCGCTGCCACTGCCCACCAACAGCCGGCCCGCGGCGGCGCCGAACGAGGCGACGATGCCGAGCATCACCACCTGCGCCAGCACGGTGCGCGGTCCGGTTCCATCGGTCGAGCCGAACGACCAGAGCAGCACCAGCGAGATGATCAGGCTGACCGCGTAGGCCGCGATCGTCTCTCCGATCGGCCCGTCCAGCGGCCCGTCCCCGGACGGATCGCTCCGTCCGCCACGGAACTCGGCATGGAAGACGATGGCGAGGCTCGTGGCCAGGCTGACGAGCACGGCGACGAGGAGCTGGATCTCCGTTGCCTCGGCGGCGAGGATCCGGACCTCGTCGGTCGGGGCGATGTTCAGCGCGAAGTAGAGCGCGCCCGCGCCGGCCACAAGCAGCCGACCAAGCGAGCCCACGGTGGCGGCGTCCGGGCCCAGCCCGCCGCTCTCGTTCTCGTCCGGGGCGGCCATGACGGTGGCGGCCAGCGAAGCACCGAAGGCCACCGGGATCGTCTCGATGGCGATCCGCCCGATGAGCGTGGGCAGCCCGAGTGTCGGGTCCAGCCTGCCCAGGACGGCGAGCGCACCGGCGGCCACGATGACCGACAATCCGAGCGCCTGCACGGAGTCGACCAGCAACTCGCGCCAGCTCCGCTCACGCCGGAACCCGGCCAGCGCGTTGAAGCCGACGACGACGGCGAAGGCGATGGCCAGCAGCACGAGCAGCTTGCCAGCCGGGAGCACCGCCCCGTCGTCCCAGACCTCCATCGTCCAGAGCAGCGGCAGCCCCACCAGCAGTCCGCCGGCGATCAGGCGCAGGTGATCGCGGGCAGACTCCATGACGGTCCGCCCGTCGCCGCCGTCTTCGTCCGGTTGCCCGCGATCTCGTGCCATCGGCGGCAGGGTAACCCGCGGCTGGATCACGGGTGTCGCCCGAGCGGCTCCCGCGAAGCCGGTTCCGCGGGTGCGGTACCCTCAGCCGCCCGGTCCACGCTGGAGACACGATGCCGCGCCTGGCCCACGCCGCCGAGCTCCTCGACGGACCGCTCGACGACCCGGCAACCCTGGCCGGCAATCTTCGCGATCTGGCGAGGGTCAACCGCCTGCTGGGCGGCATCGCCCTGAGCAGGCAGGCGCTCGAGGGGCTGGCCGGGCGGGCGGCGGACCGCGGGGCGGTCATCTCGCTCCTCGACGTGGGCACCGGCGGGGCGGACGTGCCGCTCGCGTTGCTGGCCGACTGGAAGCGGCGCGGGCGGCGCCTCCAGATCACGGCCGTCGACGACCGTCGAGAGGTCCTCGACGCGGCTCGACGCGTCCGCCCCGAGATCGACGCCGTCGATGGCCTGACGCTGGCCGTCGCGGACGGCCGGGCGCTTCCCTGGTCGGACGGCGCGTTCGACGTCGTCCACTGCTCGCTCCTGGTCCACCACCTCGGCGAGCGCGACGCCGTCCGGCTGCTCCGCGAGATGGCGCGCGTCGCCCGGCGCGGCGTGGTCGTCAACGACCTGGCGCGGGGGCGGCTCGCCTGGCTGGGGGCCTGGCTTCTCGCCCACCTGGCGACCGGCAACCGGTACACCCGCCACGACGCGCCGCTGTCGGTCAGACGCGCGTACACGCTGCCGGAGGCACGGGCGCTGCTCGCCGTGGCCGGGCTCCGACCGGTCGTCGAAGCGCACGGGCTGCTCGGGCATCGCTGGGCGATCGGGGCGGCGATCGGCTGATGCGAGCGGTGGAGGCGGTCGACGTGGCGGTCATCGGCGGCGGCCCGGCCGGCGCTGCCGTGGCGGCCCACCTGGCGTCTCGCGGCTGGCTGGTGGCCGTGCTGGAGCGGACGCCCGCATGGCGCTGGCGGGCGTGCGGCGTGTTCAGCTCGCCGGCCTCGGTGACGGCCCTTCACCGAACCGGCCTGTCGGAGACGACGCTGGCCCGGGTGACCCGGCCGATCCCGGCGATGCGGGTCGAGACGGTCCGGGGCACGCGGTTCCGGTTGACCTACGGCGACCACGGCTTGCTCACTGCACCTGCCGTGGGCTTCGACCGGTCCGCCCTGGACCCGGCGCTGCTCGACCAGGCAGCGGATCGCGGCGCGGACGTCCGCCGGGGGGTGGCGGTGCGCGCCGTCCGGCTGCCGTCGCGACGCGGCGAGCCGGCTGAGCTGGAGGTCGACGACGGGCAGGGCGGTTCGCGGCTTCGAGCGGCGGTCGTCATCGGCGCGGATGGCGCCCGGTCACTGGTCGCTCGGGCGGCCGGTGTGAGACGTCGATCTCCGCTCGCCGACCGGATCGGGCTCACGTTCCACGTGCCGGATCCGGTCGCCGGCGCCCACGACGCCCGGATGGTGGTGCTCGACGGCGGCTACGTCGGTCTTGCGCCGGTGCCCGGCGGCCGGGTGAACGTGGGGATCGTGCTCGACGGGCGCTGGCGGGATCGACTCCGGAAGGAGGGCGGACGAGCCACGGCGACGGCGATCCTGGCACGAGTGGCGCCGGAGCTCGCGGATTCCGGGCCGTGCGATCACCTGGCCGGCGCGATGCCGCTCGCGCACGGCGTCGCCCGTCGGGCAGGCCCGGGCTGGCTCCTGGTCGGGGACGCAGCCGGGTTCCTCGACCCGTTCACCGGCGAGGGTCTCCACCGGGCCCTTGTCTCGGCGGAGCTGGCCGCGATCGCGATCGACGGCCTGCTCCATGGGCACCGCCGCGACCTCGAGGGCTACAGCCGGGCGATGCGCCGTCGATTCCGCGGCAAGGACGTCGTCAGCCTGCTCGTCCAGCTCTTCCTGTCGCGCCCGGCGCTGTTCGAGCACGCGGCCATCCGGCTGGCGACCCGCCCCGACGTCCGTGAGACGATGGGCCTCGTCATGGGCGACCTCGCACCGGCCAGCCACGCACTCGACCCCCGCTTCCTCGCCGCGCTGCTGCGGCCATGACGAGCGCATCCGCCGTCGTCCGCGCGACCCGGGTGGCGGCCTACGTGCTGTGCCGCGACGAGGAGGGCCGGGTGCTGCTGTCCCGAATCGCTGCCGGTTTCTCCGAGCCGGGCGCCTGGACCCTACCGGGCGGCGGCGTCGAGTTCGGAGAGGCTCCCGCCGCCGCGGCGCTGCGCGAGCTGACGGAGGAGACCGGGCTCCTCGGGGAGGTCGAGGAGCTGGCCGCGGTCGACTCGGAGCACCTCGATGCAGCGGTCACGAACAGCGGTCGGGAGGTCCATGCGATCCGGATCGTGTATCGGGCCCGCATCGTGGGTGGCGACCTGCGCGACGAGGTCGGCGGCTCCACGGATCGCTGCGCCTGGCTCACCGCCGACGAGATCGCCGCCGAGCGCGTGGTCGACCTCGTCACCCACGCACTGGGTCTGTGACGTGCGCAGCGAGATCGGGATCGACGTGGCGGCCCCCCCGGAGCTGGTCTTCCGGCTCGCCCGCGATGTCGAGCGCTGGCCGCGGCTGCTCCCCCACTACGTCGCGGTGACCGTCGAGGAGCGGCGTCCCGATGGCTCCATCGTGGCCCGCATGGTCGCCCGTCGCTCGGTCGTGGCGGCCCTCGGGCTCGGTCTTCCGGTCGCCTGGCGGTCGCGGACGTGGAGCGAGCCCGCGACACGCCGACTCCGGTTCGTCCACCGCGGGGGTGCCACGCACGGCATGGACGTCACGTGGCGGATCGAGCCGGCGGGCGACGGCTGCCGGGTCACCATCGCCCACGACTTCCGGCCGCGCCTGGCGCTCTGGGCGCCGCTGCTCGACCGGCTCTTCACGCGCCCGATCGCCGGCCGGACGCTGGCGACCTTCAGGGCCATCGCAGAGGCGCTCGCCGACGACGGCCCGCCAGCGAACCCTGATCCGGCTGCCGACCCTGCCGCCGGATCCGGGCACTCGACGGATGAGCGTCCATGACCGAGCGGCGACGGGTCGCGATCACCGGGCTCGGGGTCGTGACCCCGGCCGGCATCGGGCTGCCACGCTTCCGCACTGCGTTGCGCGGCGTTCGCTCGCCGGTCCGCCGGATCGACCGCTTCGACGCCAGCACCTTCCGATCGCAGGTCGCCGCCCAGGTCGACGACTTCGAGCCGCGCGACCACCTCGACGCGAAGACCGCCCGCCAGCTCGATCGCTTCAGCCAGTTCAGCCTCGTCGCCGGCCGGATGGCGCTCGAGGACGCGCGCCTCGAGCCGGGACGCGGCGGAGCGGCCGCGCCCGAGCGGATCGGGATCTACCTCGGCAGCGCGCTGGGCGGCATCGCCTTCGCCGAGGAGCAGCACGAGCGGTACATCGAGCGGGGCATCCGGTCCGTCTCCCCGATGCTCGCCCTTGCCGTGTTCGGCGGCGCGGCGCCCGCCAACCTGGGCATCGCGCTGGGGATCCACGGGCCAATCCTGTCGACCGCGAACTCGTGCGCCTCGGGGGCCGTGGCGCTGGGTGAGGCCCTCGACGCCATCCGGTCCGGACAGATCGACGCAGCGATCGCCGGCGGCGCGGAGGTGCCGCTGAGCCCGCTCGCGTTCGGTGCCTTCGACATCATCCGCGCCCTGTCGGCCGGATCGAACGACGTGCCGGAGTGCGCGGCCCGCCCGTTCGACGGCGCGCGCGACGGCTTCGTCATGGGCGAGGGCGCCGCGCTCCTCGTGCTCGAGGCGCTGGATGTCGCCGAGCGGCGCGGCGCCGAGCCGTACGCGGAGCTGCTGGGGTACGGCTCGACCTCGGACGCGCACCACATGGTCCAGCCCCGGGCGGACGGCCGGGAGGCGGCGCGCGCGGCAGCGATCGCGCTGGCCGACGGCGGAGTACGCCCGGACGAGGTCGACTACGTCAGCGCACACGCCTCCTCTACGCCGATCGGCGATGTTGCCGAGGCACGGGCGATCGCCCGGGCCCTTGGCGAACGGGCCGCGACGGTGCCCGTCAGTGGCACCAAGGCGCTCTACGGCCACCCGCTGGGGGCATCGGGCGCGATCGAGGCGGGGATCTGCGCCCTCACCATCCGGGACGGGTGGGCGCCGGCGACCGCCAACCTTCGGCAGCCGGACGAGGAGACCGCCTCGCTCCTGCCGGGGCTGCTCCGGGAGGGTCGGCCGGGCCAGTACCGGCGGGTGCTGTCGACCTCATTCGGGTTCGGCGGCCTCAACGCCGCGCTCGTACTGGGCGACCTCGACAGCTGACGGAAGCGTGCCGGGGGCTGGACGACCGCGAGGCTGCTCCTGGCGGCTAGCGAGCCCGACTGCCGGTGGCGACCCGGGCGGCGCGTCGGCGCGGCACCGGCTCGGCCGACTGGGGCGGGGCCGGGGGGTCGAGCTCGGCGACGATCCGCCCGCCGAAGCCGCTCAGGATGCGCCGCGCGTCCAGCACAGACTCCTCGGCCACCTCGCCGGCGAGCACGGTCAGACCGAGATCGCCGAGTCCCCTGACGCCCAGCGGCTCGGACCTGATCGCGGCGTCGTCGACGCCGAGTCGGCGGTGCAGCGCGTCGCTCGCCGCCCCGACGCGGTCGCGATCGGAGAACAGTGCGGCGATCAGCCGGCGGCGGCCGGAGAGGGGCGGGGCGGCGGCTGGCCGGTGCGATCGGGTTGCCATCCGATCGAGCAGAACGAGGTCGTCCTCGCACATCATCCAGCTGCCCCCCACCCGCTGGCAGGGCACGCGTCCCGCCGCGCACCACTGGCGCAGCAGCTCCGGGTGACGACCGGAACGCGCGCCGACCTGGCCGAGCGTGAGGTACCGGGACCGAGGCTGGAACATCGTCATGGACCTCCCCTCCTGACGAAGGCGAGACTAGCACGCGGGCGGGGCTTTCAGGCAACGAATCTGCGGCCCGGATCGAGGTTCTGATCCGCGGGCCCTCGCCGGCGCGCTCCGACCGTCGCTCGATGGCGCCAGGGCTCAGTCGATCGTGAAGTGGTCCGGCCCCTGGTAGCGGCCCGTGCGCTCCTTCTCGATCTGCATCAGGACGTCGTTGAGCAGGCTCGACGCCCCGAAGCGGAACAGGTCCGGCGTCATCCACCGCGGCCCGAGCGTCTCGTACAGGACGACCAGGTACTGGATCGCCTCCTTGGCCGTGCGGATCCCGCCGGCAGGCTTCATCCCGACCAGCCGGCCCGTGGCCCGCTCGAAGTCGCGGATCGCCTCGAGCATGACCAGCGTGGCGGGGAGCGTGGCGGCGGGAGTGACCTTGCCGGTCGACGTCTTGATGAAGTCGGCCCCGGCGGCCATGGCCAGCACGGACGCGCGACGGACGTTGTCGTACGTCTCGAGCTCCCCGGTCTCGAGGATGACCTTCAGGTGCGCCGGGCCGGTGGCCTCCTTGACCTCGACGATCTCCTCGAACACGGTCTGCAGGTCGCCGGACAGGAACGCACCGCGGTCGATCACCATGTCGATCTCGTCGGCTCCCGCCTCGACGGCAGCCCGGGTCTCAAGCAGCTTGACGTCCCGGAACGACTGCCCGGAGGGAAAGGCCGTGGCCACGCTGGCCACCTTGACGGTGGAGCCGCGGAGCGCGTCGCGGGCCTCCGCGATCAGGCTCGGGTAGATGCAGATGGCCGCCACGGACGGGATGGTCGGGTCGCCGGGCTGGGGATGGATGCCCTTCTGGCACAGCGCCCGGACCTTGCCGGGGGTGTCCTTTCCCTCGAGCGTGGTCAGGTCCATCATCCGGATGGCGAGGTCCAGCGCCCACAGCTTGGACTCGCGCTTGATCGAGCGCCGCTTGAGCGAGTCGACCCGCTCCTCGACCCCGACCTGGTCGACCGGCGTGACCCGGCCGAGCACGCTGCCCAGCGCGCCGGAGCGCCCGCTGTCCCAGGCACGGACCAGCTCGTGCGCGCGCTCGCGAGCGAGGCTGTCCGGTCGGTGGGCGGTGGCCATGGGACGCTGAGGATACAGCGGCTGCCTCCGCCGCCCGAAGCGGCCCGCAACCCGCCACTTACCACCCCGGGTAGTGGGAGCCGCCGAATTGTCAGTTCGCCGGCGCGCGGCCGTGCGGAGCGCCGCGCGGACGGTTGCCACGTACCACCGTGGATGGTCCCTGAACAGCGCGTCGAAGCGAGCACTACGGTGGCTGGTTTCTGCCGAGGAATCCAACCGTCGAGGCGGCTAGCACCATCCCGGATGGTGGACGACAACGCCGGGCCGCCGCGGCGGCGACGGCCGGCTGCGACGCCGGCGAGCGGGGTCGCGGTGGGCGGCCGGCACCCGGCTACTTCCCCGCGCGTGCCTTCGGGAGCGGCGGCAGGCCGCGCTTGCCATCGACGAGGAAGTGGCGGAACCAGTCGCGCACCTGGACGAGGTTCTCGACCCGCCGGAACGGCGTCCCGGACCGCGTCAGCTCGTGCGACTCGTCCGGGACACGCATCAGGCGCACGGGCCGCTTGTGCGACCGCAGGACCGTGAACAAAGCCTCGGCCTGCCCGACGGTCGTCCGTAGGTCGCGCTCGCTGTGCTGGATCAGGAGCGGCGTCCGGATGTTCATGGCATGCGTCAGGGGCGAGATCTCCCGGAAGTAGCCGGGGTCCTTCCAGGGCACGGTCTTGAACTCCTGCTCGGCCCAGTCGCCGCCGCTGATGTCGCCGGTCAGGAAGAGCATCGCCATGTCGCTGACGCTGCGGGCGGTGAGGGCCGCTCGAAACCGGGCGTCGTGGGCGACGATCCAGGTGGTGAGGTACCCACCGTACGAGCCGCCGGTCACACCGAGCCGATCGGGATCGGCCAGGCCGTCGGCGACGAGCGCCTCGATCCCGGCCATGACGTCGCGCATCGGACCGGGTCCCCAGTCGCGGAGGTTGGCCTCGTTGAAGTCGCGGCCATAGCCCTCGGATCCTCGCGGGTTCGCGGAGAAGACGCTCATGCCCTCGCCGGCGAGGACCTGGAACTCCCAGAACGGCGACCAGCCGTAGAGCGTATGCGGGCCGCCGTGGATCTCCGTCACGACCGGCCGCCGGCCGGCTCCCGCCGGGACGAGCCAGCCCTGGATCTCCCGGCCGTCGACCGTCCAGCGGCGCTCGATGGGCTCCACCAGGCGGAGGTCGCCCATCACCTCGGCATTGAGCTGGGTGAGCGGTTCCGGTCGCCCCGAGGCGCCCTTGCCTCGCCGCCCGGCCACGTCGAGGACGTGCACGTCAGGTGGATCCGTGGGCGTGGAACGGACCAGGGCGAGCCGGCTGCCGCCGCGCGGCGTCGCGGCCTGGTCGAACGAGGAGATGAAGTGCCGGTCGCGCGTGAGCCGCTCCGGCTCGCCATCGCGGGTCCCGATCCGCCACAGCTCCGCGCTGCCGTCGACCGGTGCGATGAACGTCAACCAGGCGCCGTCCTCCGAGGCGAGGAGACGCGGTCCCTCGCCGATCGTGACGTCGCTGTTCATCGCCGCGCCGGGCATCAGGTCATGGCGGCCGGACAGGTTCTCTCCACCGTCGGGCGTCGCGTCCGAGCCGTCGGCGGCGATGATCCAGATGTCGCTGCGGTAGCCGTTCTCCGGCAACCGACCGCCGAGCACCGCCAGGGCGCGGCCGTCCGGCAGCCAGGCGGGCGCGAAGAAGACCGGATCCTCGCCGCCGGTCACCCGGGTCTCCACTCCGCTGTCCACGTCGAGGACCCAGACGTCGCTCCGGAAGCGGAGGTCGTGATCGCGCCGGCGGTTGGTCGCGTAGGCGATCCGCTGGCCGTCGGGCGCCCAGGCGACGCCTTCCTCGGCCGTGGGCCCGCCGGTCAGCCGCCTCGACTCGCCGGTCTGGGCATCGACGAGCCACAGGTGGGCGATCCGGTCGTTGACGAAGCCGACGCCGTTGAAGAGGTAGCCCAGCCGATCCGTGTATCGATAATCCGACTCCGGTGGGCTGCCGGGCTCACGCTTGCCGGCCTTGCCGCGAAGCCTGGCGTCCTGCTCGCGGGTCGCGCCACGGGACGTCGTGGCGACGGCCAGCCTGCGGCCGTCCGGCGACCACTCGAACCCATCGACCCCGCGGGGCAGGTCCGTCAGCCGCCGAGCCTCGCCGCCGTCGAGCGGCAGGAGGTGGACCTGCGTCCCGTCCTCGCGCTCCTTGGGATCGCTCCCCAGCGCCGGCTCCTCCTCGACCGTCAGCCGCCGGTCGCTGAGGAACGCGAGAGTTCGGCCGTCCGGCGAGAAACGGGGATGGGCGTCCTGCTTCGTCCCGAGGGTGATCTGGCGCGCCGGGCGCGTGCCGTCGACGTCGGCGAGCCAGATCGCCGAGCGATAGCCGTCGTGCCCCGGGGCCACTGCCTTGACGGTGAACGCCACGAGACGGCCGTCCGGTGAGATGCGCGGCTCGGTGGGAATGCGCAGGCGCGCCAGGTCGTCCGGGCGGGGTGGACGCGGCATCATGGCCTCCGTGACGGGGATCGGGTGCAGGTCTCGCCGGGTCCCCGGGCGCGGCATCGACCGCCGAGTCTAGCGGCACATCCGCCTCGCGGGGTCGCTGGTCGGGGCGCGACCTCCTGCCTGGACGCGGCCGCCACCCGGACCGCCTCGTCTCCGGGGACTACCATCGGCCGATGACGGACCAGCTGACGCTGCGCCTCCGGACGAGCCTGCCGAAGCTTCCCGAGACGCTCCGCCCGATGCTGGCGCGCCCCCTCGCCGGCCCATTCGATTCGCCGGACCACCTGTTCGAGCCCTCGTGGGGCGGCCTTCGGACGCTCGCCTTCATCGGTCCGGCAGACACTCCCGGCGCGGGCGGCGTGCGGCTGGTCGACGTCGATGGCGGCGACGTGGCTCCCCGGCTGCTCGAGCTGGCCGGTCTGGCAGTCCGCGTGGACGCTCGTTCGGCGGTGCTCGACGGGGAGCTCGTGGCAGTCGACACCCGAGGCCGCGCGGACCCGCGCGAGCTTGCGGCGCGGATCGCGGGGCGGCCCGGTCGGCCGGTCGCGTATCTTGCCTTCGACCTGCTCCACCTCGACGGCCGCTCGCTGCTCGGTCAGCCGCTGGAGCGTCGGCGGAGGATGCTCCGCCGGGTCCTGCGACCGGGTGACGAGGTCGTGGCCGTGCCCGCGATCATGGGCGAGGGCCGGGCCCTGTGGGACGCTGCCGCGGCGCAGGGGATCGCCGGCGTGATGGCTCGGCGTCGGACGTCGCCGTACCTGTCCGGGGTGCGCAGCCGGCTGTGGCGGTTCATCCCGATCGAGGGGGCGGAGGTCGGCGGGGCGATCGGTCCAGAACCGGCGGAGGGGCCGGCCAACGGGCCGGTCATCGCCCTGATCCGGCGCCTGCCCCTCGGCTACGACGACGAGCCGGACGAGCGCGTCGCGGGGTAGGGCCCCGTCGAGGCCGTCAGTCACCGGCCGAGGCCGTTCGTCAGCGGCCGAGCGCAGCCGCCGCAATCGCCCGGATCCCCGGCCGCTGGCCGTACAGCAGGACGCCGGCCGCGTAGATCCGGACCGCGACGACGTAGGTCGCCGCGATCGCCAGGACCAGCAGCGCGAAGGACAGGACGACCTCCCACGGCTCCACGCGCCCGACCGTCAGCCGGGTCAGCATCACGAACGGGCTCCAGAACGGCACGTACGACGCAATGCGGATGAACCCGCCAGTGCCGCCGGTCAACGCCATGACCGCCTGGACGTAGCCGACGATTGCCACGAGGCTGAGCGGGAGGGCGAGCATCTGCAGGTCCTCGGCCCGGCTGACGAGCGACCCCGCCGAGGCGTAGATCAGGGCATAGAGCACGAACCCCAGGCTGAAGAAGGCAAGGAAGGCCCCGATGAGGCCGACCGACAGCCCGGCCAGGGACGGCGCGACGGAGGGGCCGGGACCGAACAGCGATCGTGCCAGCGGATCCTCGATCGCGATCGCGGCCAGGGCGGGAGCCAGGATCGCGACGGCCTGAGTGAGACCGGCAAGGCCGATCCCGACCACCTTGCCGATCACGAGCTGCCGCGGGGAGGCGGCCGAGATCATCAGCTCCATGACCCGGCTGGTCTTCTCGGCAACGACGCCGGCGGCGACCCACATGCCGTAGATGACGAGCGTGATGAAGATGAGGACCACGAACACGACCCCCACGATCCGTCGGCTGGCGTACTCGGCCGCGCTCAGGGGCACGCCGCCGGCCGTGGGCCCGGCCGCGGCCTCGACGTTCACGCCCGGCATCTGGAACGGTTCACCGCCGGCGCCCTGGTTGCGCGACGTCCAATCGAGGATCGCCACCGCGAACGTGCCGGCGATCGACACGACCTGGATCTTGTCGGCCCCGATGGTTTCGCCCGTCCGGAACCGGAAGTCGAGCCGGCCGTCCGCGCTGCGCTCGGCGAACAGGACCGCGTCGACCCCGGCATCCGTGATGTCGCCCACCGCCGCCTCGGCGCCGGCGCCCGTGAGGCGGACGAAGGAGTACGCCGGGACGCCGTCGGTGACCTGCGTGCCGTCGCGGTTGAGGAACCCGTCGAGCACACCGGTGGCGTGGCTCGCGAGCTCGTCGTCGCTGGCGACGATCCCGATCGTCGTGGTGGTGGTGCGGTCCACGGCCCGGACGAACAGCGGAATGAAGGCCACGATGACCGCCAGCGCTGCCAGCAGCAGCGTCGACAGGAGGAACAGCCGGCTCCGGACGCGCTCGCCGTATTCGCGCCGGGCGACGATGAGGGCGTTCGGCAGGATCGGATCCGGCCGGCCGGGACCGGGCGCACTCGTCATGCGGCGCGCTCCCGGGACGCGGCGGGCGCAATCGTCATGCGGCGGGCTTCCCGGCCTCGCCCCTCGCGACCGCCGAGCTCACCGGCGTCGTGCCCGGCTCGGTGGCCGGGGCGAGGCGGTCGTAATCGGTCGGCCGGGAGCCGACTCGCTCGATGAAGACCTGCCCGAGCGAGGGATCGGCGATCTCGAAGTGGCTGATCCGGACACCCCGCCCGATGGCGGCCGCCAGCACCGCATCCGGCTCGACGCCGGCGTCCAGCTCGACCTCCGAGCGCTCGATCCCGGCCCGGATGATCCTGGCGCCCGGCATGTCGCGGAGCCACGGCAGGCGATGGTCGCCGTCGACGCCGAGGATCACCATCCGCCGGCCGGTCGACCGCTTGACGTCTCGCAGGGGCCCGCTCACCACGGTCCGGCCGCGGTCGACGATGGCCACCGACTCGCACATCGCCTCCGCGGTCTCCATCTGGTGAGTCGAGAAGATCAGCGTCTTGCCGCGGTCGCGGAGCTCGACGAATGCCTCCCGCAGGAGCGCCACGTTGACCGGGTCCAGGCCGGTGAAGGGCTCGTCCATCAGCAGCACGTCCGGGTCGTGAAGCACGGCGGCCAGGAACTGGACCTTCTGCTGGTTGCCCTTGGAGAGCTCCTCGGCTCGGCGGTCGGCGAACTCGGGGACGCGGAAGCGGGCCAGCCACTGGCGCGCCTCACGGGCCGCGACGTCGCGAGCCATCCCGTACAGGCCACCGAAGTAGACGAGCTGCTCGAGCACCGTCATGCGCGGGTAGAGGCCGCGCTCCTCCGGCAGGTAGCCCCATGTCCGGCGCGGCAGCCGGCCGCTCGGCACGCCCTTCCACCGGATCTCGCCGGCGTCCGCATTCAGGACACCGAGGGCGATCCGCATCGTCGTCGTCTTGCCTGCGCCATTCGCGCCGAGGAACCCGAAGACCTGCCCGCGCGGAACCTCGAACGCCATCCCGTCGAGGGCGACGATGGACCCGAAGCGCTTGACGACGCGATCCACGAGGAGGGACATCGGGCGCAGGATAGCCCCGGTGCGAAGCCCGGGGCGTGGCTCGAATGTCCCGGCGCTGGCTCGGCGGGCCGGAGTCGGCTCGGTCGGGCCGGAGCCGGCTCGGTCGGGCCGGAGCCGGCTCAGTCGGGCCGGAGCCGGCTCGGTCGGGCCGGAGCAGCGT
>JACDAV010000203.1 GCA_013695255.1 Chloroflexota bacterium | reverse complement strand
TCTGGCCGAGATCGAGCTGCGCGAGGGATCGTGGAAGGTCCGCCTCCGCCGACCGTCGAACGCTCGCGGGGCGCCGGACGCCGGGCGACGAGCGGCGGACCGGCCGTCACGCGCGCAGCCGGGCCACGAGGGCCACGGGCATGCTCCGGGGGCGCTGGAGGGTCACCGTTCCGCTCGCTCGTCCCAGGCCGCGCACTCCGGCAACGGGAGCGGCCCGCTGCCCGTCGTGGCGGTCGGTCCGGGGCGCGGCTCGGCGGACGCGCCGTCGGAGCGCCGCGGCGCGGTGGACACCCACCGGGCCGTGGCCACCTCGCCGGCCGTCGGGATCTTTCAGCCACGGGTCGAGATCCGTCCCGGCGCCCGCGTCCGAGGCGGTGACCGGATCGGCGCGGTCGACATGCTGGGCGTCCCCCAGGAGGTGGTGGCGCCGGCCGACGGGATCGTGGCCCAGATCCTGGTCGAGCCCGGCGAGACCGTGGAGTACGGACAGGACCTGGTCGCGATCGAGCTGATGACCCAGGCCGGGGCCTCCGGCCGCCCGGGCGGGGGAGCGGACTGATGTTCGAGAAGATCCTCATCGCCAACCGCGGCGAGATCGCGCTCCGGATCCTGCGCGCCTGCCGGGCCATGGGCATCGAGGCGGTCGTCGCCTACAGCGAGGCGGACCGCGACAGCCTGCCGGTCCAGCTCGCCGACGAGGCCATCTGCATCGGGCCCGCGGACGCCCGGCGCTCGTATCTCTCGGCTCCGGCCGTCATCTCGGCCGCCGTCGTGACCGGCTGCGACGCCATCCACCCGGGCTACGGCTTTCTGTCCGAGGACGACGCCTTCGCCGAGGTCGTTCGCGCCCACGACCTGACGTTCATCGGTCCGCCGCCCGCGGTGCTCGAGCGCTTCGGCAGCAAGGAGGGCACGCGCCGCCTGCTGGCCACGCACGGCCTGCCGACGATCCCCGGCTCCGGGATGCTCCGCGATGACCTGCATGCGCTCGAGGAGGCGGACCGGATCGGCTACCCGGTCCTCATCAAGCCGTCCGCGGGCGGCGGCGGCAAGGGCATGCGGATGGTCCGCTCGCCGCGCGAGCTGGAGTCGGCGCTCAAGGTCTGCCGATCAGAGGCCAAGGCCGCATTCGGCGACGACTCCCTGTACCTCGAGCGCTGGCTCGAGGACAACCGCCACGTGGAGGTCCAGGTCGCCATCGATCGCTACGGCCGTGGCGTGCACCTCGGCGAGCGAGACTGCTCCGTCCAGCGCCGCCACCAGAAGATCCTCGAGGAGGCGCCCACGCCGGCGCTGTCCGCCGCGGCCCGCACCGAGCTCGCCGAGACAGCCCTCCGGGCGGTCGTGGCGGCGGGCTACGAGAACGTCGGAACGCTGGAGTTCCTCGTCGACGCCAACGGCGAGGCCTGGTTCATCGAGATCAACTGCCGCATCCAGGTCGAGCATCCCGTCACCGAGATGCTGACCGGCATCGATCTCGTGACCACCCAGATCCGGATCGCGGCCGGGGAGCCGCTCGGCTTCAGCCAGGCGGACGTCACGTTCCGTGGCCACGCGATCGAGTTCCGGATCAACGCCGAGGACGCGGACCACGACTTCCGCCCGAGCGCCGGGCTCGTCGAGCGCTACGTGGTGCCGGGCGGTCCGGGCGTGCGGATGGACAGCCACCTCTACGCCGGCTACGAGGTCCCGCCGTTCTACGATTCGCTGCTCGGCAAGCTGATCGTCTGGGGTCCGGACCGGGCCACGGCGATCGAGCGCTCCAAGGGCGCGCTGGACGAACTGCTCGTCGAGGGCCTGGTGACGAACATCCCGATCCACCAGGCGCTGCTCTCCTCGGATGCGTTCCTCGAGGGACGGATGACGACCAACCTCCTCGACCGTGTGGGCAGTGCCGCCTTCCTCGCGGCCGCGACCCGAGCATGAGCGTCTGCCCGACCGGCCGTCCGCAACGACCGCGATCAGATCGGAGCCGCTCGTGACCCAGGCCAGCCTCCGACCATCGGCCGCGCCGGGCGTCGTTCACACGACCCGGGAAATCGAGGCTCTGATCCCGCATCGGGCGCCGTTCCTGCTCGTCGACCGGATCGTCGAGTACGACCCGGACGCGAAGCGGATCGTGGGGCTCAAGGGCGTGACCGCGTCGGAGTGGTACTTCAGCGGCCACTTCCCGGGCCTGCCGGTCATGCCGGGCGTGCTTCAGGTGGAGGCGCTCGCCCAGACGATGGCCGTCTACGTCGCGAAGCAGGCGGGCTTCGGCGATCGGATCGGGCTGTTCGCGGGCATCGACGGGGTGCGCTTCAAGCGCATCGTCGCGCCGGGCGACACGCTCCGGCTCGAGGTCACGATGGAGAAGCTCGGCTCGCGCTTCGGCCGCGGACGGGGCGTCGCCAGCGTCGATGGTGAGGTGGCCTGCGAGGGACTATTGAGCTTCGTGATCCCGCCGGCCGGGACGCTTCGATGACGCGGATCGCGGTGCTGTCCGATGTCCACGGCAACGCCGCCGCGCTGGAGGCGGTCCGGCGCGAGGTCAGAGCCTCCGCCCCGGACGCGGTCCTGGTCGCCGGCGACCTGGTCATGAACGGGCCGGAGCCGGGCGCGGCACTCGACGGCATCCGCGAGCTGGAGGCGGAGGGTGCTCTGGTGGTCCAGGGAAACACGGACATCGCGGTCGTCGACTTCGACTACGCGGCCGCCTTTCCCTGGTTCACCGACGGCCCACCCGACGCGTTCCGCAGCGCGGCGGAGTGGGCGCACGACGCCCTGGACGATGGCCAGATCGACTGGCTGCGCCGCCTGCCAGCCGAGCGCCGCCTGTGGGTCGACGACACGCTGGTCCTGCTCACCCACGCGTCGCCGGGGTCGCAGACCGCCGGCTTCGACGCGGCGCTCGACGCGTCAGTCGTGCTCGAGCGGCTGTCCGGCACGGATGCGCGGGTGATCTGCTGCGGCCACACCCACCTGCCGGAGGTTCGCGACTTCGGCTGGAAGCAGATCGTCAACGATGGCTCGGCGGGCTGGGTCTTCGACGGCGACCCCACCGCGTCGTGGGCCCTGGTCGAGATCGAGGGCGAGGAGGTGCGGGCCCAGATCAAGCGGACCCCGTTCGACGCCCTCGCGGTGGCGAATGCGATCTCCGCCCGCGGCCTGCCGGGCGACGTCTACCGGGCCGCCACGGTGCGCACCGGGAAGCCGGTCCGATGAGCGGCGCCAACGGCACCCGCCGCGTGGTGGTGACCGGCATGGGCTGCGTGAGCGCGCTCGGCGGCGACGTCGCGTCGACCTGGTCCGGGCTGGTCGCGGGCACCTCCGGCATCCGGCGCATCGCAGCCTGGGACCCCTCGCGCCTCGACTCGCAGATGGCGGGCGAGGTGCGCGACTTCGATGCGGCCGCCGTGCTCGACCGGAAGCAGATCCGGCGCACGGATCGCTACATCCAGTTCGGGCTGGTCACGGCCCGCCAGGCGATGGACCAGGCGGGGCTGCCGGCTCGCCTCGAGGGCGAGATGGCCGAGCAGACCGGGGTGATCCTGGGCACGGGGCTGGGCGGCGTGGGGACGCTGGTCGAGGGCTTCACCACGAACGTCCTCCGGGGACCGGACCGGATCAGTCCGTTCTTCGTGCCGATGGGCATCCCGAACGTGGGGGCCGGACAGGTCGCCATCAGCTACGGCATGACCGGGCCCAACTTCGCGACCGTCTCCGCGTGCGCGACCGGCGGGCACGCGATCGGCGAGGCGTGGGAGACGATCCGGCGCGGCGACGCGGACCGGATGCTCGCCGGCGGCTCGGAAGCCGCCGTGTTCGAGGCGGTGGTCGGCGGGTTCGCGGCGATGCGCGCCCTGTCGACGCGCAACAACGATCCCGAGGCCGCGTCGCGACCGTTCGACCGCGGGCGGGACGGGTTCGTCATCGGCGAGGGCGCCGGCATGCTCGTGCTCGAGACGGTCGAGTCCGCGGACGCGCGTGGCGCCGAGCCGTTGGCCGAGCTCGTGGGCTACGGCGCGACCGCCGACGCGTCGCACATCACCCTTCCGGCGCCGGGCGGGATGGGCGCCGTTCGGGCCGCCAGGCGTGCCCTCGAGAAGGCCGGCATCCAGCCGTCCGAGGTCGACCACGTCAATGCCCACGCCACCTCCACGCCGGAGGGGGATCGAACCGAGCTCGACGCCATGCGCACGACCTTCGGCGACCACGTCGGCCGGCTGGCGATCACCGCCAACAAGTCGATGATCGGGCACACACTCGGCGCGGCTGGCGCGATCGAGGCGATCGCCACGATCGAGGCCATCCGCACCGGCTGCGTCCCGCCCACGATCAACCTGGACGATCCGGATCCGGGTGCTGACGGGCTGGACCTCACCCCGGCCACGGCCTCGAGCCGCGAGATCGAGGTGGCCATCTCGAACTCGTTCGGCTTCGGCGGCCAGAACACCACGCTCGTCTTCCGCCGGTGGCACGCATGACGGACGATCCCTCGCCGCTCGGCCGCCCGTCGGGGGCCCACGACCCGCAGCCGGCCGCGGCCGGTGGGCTGCCACCCCGCCCGCTCGGGGCGGCCGAACCGGCCACCGGGCTGACGGAATCCGACGTGGAGGACGACGTCGACGGCTCGCTGCTCGCGCTCGTGGATCGGCTCACGGGCATGCTCGATCGGAGCGACCTGAGCGAGCTCGAGGTCGAGTCCGGCGGCACTTCGGTCGTGCTGCGAAAGCGGTCGGCCCTCTACCCCGCGCCAGCCGAGGCCGGCCCGCCCGAGCAGTCCCAGCCGGCGTCCGAGGGAGCGGTTCCGCCCGAGGTCGCGGCTGCGGCGGTCTCGAGCCCGTCCGTCAAGGCGCCGCTGACCGGGATCTTCTACGCCTCGCCGTCGCCGGGCTCGCCGCCCTATGTCCGGGTCGAGGGTGAAGTTGCGGTCGGGCAGATCATCGGGCTGATCGAGGCGATGAAGCTCTTCAACGAGATCAAGTCGGACCTGGCCGGTCGCGTCGTGCGGGTCGTCGCCGAGAGCGGTCAGCTGGTCAAGGCGAAGCAGCCACTGATCGAGGTGGAGCCGCTGTGAACGACGGACGCAGCGCCCCTCCCGGCCGCCAGAGCGCCCACGTGACCGGCTGGGGCCGCTACGCGCCGGCCGGCATCCTGACCAACGCGCACCTCGAACGGATGGTTGACACGTCTGACGAGTGGATCGTCAGCCGGACCGGGATCCGGGAGCGCCGGGTGGCCGCCGCCCACGAGACGACCGCGTCGATGGCCGCCGTGGCGGGCCTTCGGGCGATCCGGACGGCAGGCATCGAGCCGGACGAGATCGACCTCATCCTGCTGGCGACCCTGACGCCGGACTACTGGATGCCCTCGACGGCGGCGCTGGTCAAGGAGGCGATCGGCAACACGCGGGCGGCGGCGATGGACGTGATGGCCGCCTGCAGCGGCTTCGTCTACGGCTTCGCAACCGGTCAGGCCTGGATCGAGAGCGGTCTGGCCCGCCACGTGCTGGTGATCGGCGCGGAGACCCTCACTCGGTTCCTCGACTACACGGACCGGAACACGTGCATCCTCTTCGGCGACGGGGCGGGTGCGGTCGTGCTGTCCGCCTCGGACCAGCCGGGCGGAAGCCTGGGCATCGAGCTGACGACCGAGCCGCAGGGTGCGTACATGATCTGGCTGCCCGCGGGCGGCGCCAAGGCGCCGCCGACCGCCGGCACGATCTCGCGCGGCGAGCACTTCGTCCGGATGGAGGGCAAGGAGACGTACCGGTTCGCCACCCGGACGCTCGCCACGACGGCGCTCGAGTCGATCCGGCGCTCCGGTCTCGAGCCCGGCGACATCGACCTCTTCGTTCCCCACCAGGCCAACATCCGGATCATCGAGGCGGTCGCCAGGGGCCTCGACCTGCCGATGGAGCGGATGTTCGTCAATCTCGACCGCTACGGGAACACGTCCGCCGCGTCAGTTCCGATCGCCCTGGCCGAGGCGGTCAACGAGGGCAGGGTGAAGGTCGGCGACCACGTCTGCATCGTCGCCTTCGGGGCGGGGTTCACCTCGGGCGCGGTCACGATCGAGTGGACGGCCGACCCGGCCCGCGGCATCACCGGCGACGCGGCCGTCCGGCCCGATGACGTGTCCGTGCGGCTGCCGGTCGACTGGGACTCGGTCGATGCGATCCCGGAGGTGCTGGCCGCCGTGCTCGCCCGGCCGGGAACGGTCGACGTGCCGCTCGACGACGTCGTCCCGGGCGAGCCGGAACG
>JACDAV010000185.1 GCA_013695255.1 Chloroflexota bacterium | reverse complement strand
TGACCGTCGCCTCGGCCAGCAGCTCGCGGCCGTCGCGCTGCTCGACGAGCACCGTGAAGTCGATGATCCGGAACGGCGCTGCGTAGTCGCGGGCGTGGCGGCGGATGAGCAGCTCGAACGAGGCCTCGGCGCCCTCGAAGGCCAGCCCCTCGCTCTCGAGCTGCTTGATCAGGTTCGAGAGCTCGCGCGGGTCGACCACGCCCTCGAGCTCGTGCCCCAGCTGCCGGGCGCGGAGCTGCGTGTTCGCCCGGCCGCCGAGTTCGGACACCACGAGGCGGCCGGCGTTGCCGACGGCCGTCGGCTCGATGTGCTGGTAGCTCCGCTCGACCTTGGCCACGGCGGCACCGTGGACGCCGCCCTTGTGCGCGAACGCGGATCGCCCCACGTACGGCTGGTAGTCGTTTGGCGTGACGTTCGCGATCTCGGCCACGGCACGCGACAGCTCGGTCAGGCCGGCCAGGTCGCCGCCGCCCGGCGGGACCAGCTCGTGCGGCGTCTTGAGGGCCAGGTTGGCCAGGATCGAGACCATGTTGGCGTTCCCGCAGCGCTCGCCGTAGCCATTGATCGTCGCCTGGACGTGGCGCACGCCGGCGGCGACGGCGGCCATGGAGTTCGCGACCGCGAGCTCGGCATCGTTGTGGGTATGGATCCCCCAGATCACGGCGGCCGAGACCGGATCGGCGCCGAGGCTGACCCGGGCGTCGTCGAGGATCCGGACGAGCTCGTCGGTCAGGGTGCCGCCGTTCGTGTCGCACAGGACGAGCGTCCGGGCGCCGGCCTGGCGGGCCGCCCGCAGGGTCGCCAGCGCGTAGTCGCGGTCCGCCTTGTAGCCGTCGAAGAAGTGCTCCGCGTCGTAGACCGCCTCGCGGCCGTGATCGACGATGAAGCCGACCGAGTCCGCGATCATGTCGAGGTTCTCCTGCGGCGACGCGCCCAGGACCTCGGTGACGTGGAGCAGCCACGACTTGCCGAAGATCGTCACGACCGGCGTCTCGGCGGCCACGAGCTCCCGCAGGTTGGGGTCGTCCCCGGGGCGATTGGAGCGGTGCCGGGTCGACCCGAAGGCCGCCAGCTTGGCTCCCTGCCAGCGCAGCCGCTTCGCCTCGGCGAAGAACTCGACGTCCTTGGGGTTTGAGCCCGGCCAGCCGCCCTCGATGAACGGCATGCCGAACTCGTCGAGCATCCGCGCGATGCGCAGCTTGTCGGCGAGGGACAGGGTGATGTTCTCGCCCTGCGTCCCGTCGCGAAGCGTCGTGTCGTAGAGCGTCACGGGCATGCTCACGAGGCCAGCCCGACCGGTGCCGCGAGCCGTTGGATGACGGCGGTCGCCATCGCGGTCGTGCCGACCACCACCAGCCCGTCATGCGCATCGGCCGCATCGGCCAGGTCCATGGTCCGCCAGCCGTCATCGAGGGCTCGCCCCACTGCCGCCTCGATCGCCGCCGCGGCGTCCTCGCGGCCGAGCGACATCCGCAGCAGCATCGCGGCCGACAGGATCGTCCCGATCGGGTTGGCGCGATCCTGACCGGCGATGTCCGGCGCGGAGCCGTGGATCGGCTCGTACAGCCCGAAGACGCCGTGCGCGGTCCGCCGCTCACCGAGCGACGCGGACGGCAGCATCCCGAGGCTGCCCGCGAGGACCGCCGCCTCGTCCGACAGGATGTCGCCGAACAGGTTCTCGGTCACGATCACGTCGAAGCTCGCCGGACGCCGAACCAGGAGCATCGCGCACGAGTCGACCAGCTGGTGGGCGACCGCCACGTCCGGGTAGTCGCGCGCCACCTCGTCCGTGACGGTGCGCCACAGCCGCGACGTCGCGAGCACGTTGGCCTTGTCGACCTGGGTGACGCGGCCACGGCGCGAGCGGGCGAGATCGCAGGCCAGGCGGACGATCCGGCGCACCTCTCGCTCGTGGTACGGCATCGTGTCGAGCGCCGACCTCTCGCCCGGTTCGCCGGCGGGCTCGGTCCGGTCGCCGAAATAGATCCCGCCGGTCAGCTCGCGCACGATCAGCAGGTCGACGCCGTCGAGGAGCTCCGGGCGGAGCGGCGAGGCGCCGAGCAGCGAGGGATGCACCGTCACCGGACGCAGGTTGGCGAACAGGCCGAGGCCGCCGCGCAGCGCGAACAGCGCCTGCTCAGGGCGGACCGACGAGGACGGGTCCGACCAGGCGGGCCCGCCGACCGCGCCGAGCAGCACGGCGTCCGCATTCCGGCAGCGCTCGACGTCCTCCGGCCGGATCGCGACGCCGTGTGCGTCGATCGCGACGCCGCCCGCGGCCACGTCGCTCCAGGCGACGGCGAAACCGAAGGCCTCGGCGACCGCGTCGACGACGCGCCGGGCGGCCCCGACGACTTCCGGCCCCACGCCGTCGCCGGGGATGGCGACGATCCGGTAGGCGTCGCTCACGGCAGCGCGTTCCCCGTGCGCCGGCCGACGTACGCCACGGACACGCCATTGATCTCCGCGCCGTGGAGCTTGTTGACGGCAACGAGGTACGCGTCGAGCGAGGCCTCGATGATGTTCGTCGACAGGCCGTGACCGGAGACGACGAGCGCGCCCGGCCCCTCGTCCGAGGAGCGCCGGCAGCGGACGAGAGCCTGGCCCTGGGCGTCCTCGCCGGCCGAGACCGCTTTGATCTCGTACTCGGTGAGCACCGGGCGCCAGCCGAGGACCGGCAGCAGCGCCTGGTCGACCGCCCCATAGAGCGCGTCGACGGGCCCGTTGCCCGTCGCCTCCACGGATCGCTCCTCGGCGTGGATGCCCAGCGACACGGTTCCGGTCGCCCGGCCGCCGTGCGAGCTGGTGACGCTCCAGCCGAGGACCCGAACGGAGGCCGGCACCTCGGACACGCGCTGCTCGACGAGCGCGAGCAGGTCCGCGTCGGTGACGTCCTTCTTGGCGTCGGCCAGGGCGATCGCCTCCCGGTAGATCACGTCGAGCGCCTCGCCCTCGAGGTCGTGGCCAAGGCTCCGGAGCTTCTGCTGGAGGCCCCGTCGCCCGGAGAGCTTGCCGATCGTCAGCTGACTGCCCGCCAGCCCCACCGACTGCGGGGTCATGATCTCGTAGGTCAGCGGGTTCTTGATCACGCCGTCCTGGTGGATCCCGGATTCGTGGGCGAACGCGTTGCCGCCGACGATCGCCTTGTTCGGCTGGATCGCGAAGCCCGTCAGGTAGGACACGAGGCGCGAGGCCGGCGTGATCTGCTCGGTCTGGACGCCGGAGCCCAGATCGGGGAACTGCGTCGGCCGCGTGCGGAGCGCCATGACGACCTCCTCGAGGGAGGCGTTGCCGGCCCGCTCGCCGAGACCGTTGATCGTGACCTCGACCTGGCGCGCGCCGGCCTGGACCGCGGCCAGCGTGTTGGCGGTCGCGAGGCCAAGGTCGTTGTGGCAGTGGACGCTCACCGTCGCGTCGCGTCCGACGCGGTCGACGACCCGCCGGACGAGGGCGCCGAACTCCGCCGGGATGGCGTACCCGACCGTGTCCGGGATGTTGACCGTGGAAGCGCCCGCCTCGACGACCGCCTCGTAGACCTGCAGCAGGAACTCCGGGTCCGTGCGCGAGGCGTCCTCGGCGCTGAACTCGATCTCCGCGTCCCGGCCCAGCTGCTCGCGACCGTGACGGACCCAGCGGACAGCCTCCGTCAGCGCCTGCTCGCGGCCGATCCGCAGCTTGTGGGTCAGGTGGATGTCGCTCGTGGCGATGAACACGTGCAGGTGGGGCCGCTCCGCGACCCGGATCGCGTCGATGGCGCGCTGCGGGTCGCCGTCGCGACAGCGGGCGAGCGCGGCGACCGCGATGCCGCCCTTCGTCTCCTGTGCGATCCGTCGGACCGCCTCGAAGTCACCGTCGCTGGCGGCCGGGAAGCCGGCCTCGATGACGTCGACCCTGAGCCGCGCCAGCTGCCGCGCGACCTCGAGCTTCTCGGCGGCGGTGAGACCCGCTCCCGGCGCCTGCTCCCCGTCGCGCAGGGTCGTGTCGAAGATCCGGACGCCGTCGCGCACGACGCCCGGCCCGGGGGCTCCGCCGCTCATCGAGCGGTCTCGGTGGCGGTGGCCGATCCGGCCGGGCCATCGGCCCCCGAGCCGGGGGCTCCCGACGCGGTCGCCTGGGCCTGACCGGCCTCGACGACGACCGGGTTGACGAACGGCATCTTGGCCCGGAGGGCCGCGCCTACCTGCTCGATCGGGTGGTTCCGGTCCTGCTCGCGGAGGCGCTGGAACTGCGCGCCGCCGGACTCGATCTCGTCCACCCAGCGCCGGGCGAACGAGCCCGACTGGATGTCCGCCAGGACGTCCTGCATCGCCGCCTTGGCCC
>JACDAV010000182.1 GCA_013695255.1 Chloroflexota bacterium | reverse complement strand
GTGAAGAGCGCCACGTCCTGCGCGATGCGCTCCTGCCGGACGAGCCGCTTGTGCAGCCTGCTGCCCTTTCCGCCGGCGAGGATCTGCGATGCCACGTCCAGCGCATCCATTCGCGGATCGCCGAACGCGGGGGCGCGAAAACCGACATAGATCCGCGGCAGCGGCACCTTGTCCGGCACCGTCTCGCGGCGCTCGCCGCCGAGCGTCGCCGGGAGCGACAGGTCGCCCAGCCCGGGGATCGACGGGTTGGCGGGAATGGGACCGAAGTAACGCTCGGTCCATGCCCGCACCTGGCCGGAGTCGACGTCCCCGACCACGCTCAGCACGGCGTTGTTCGGCGCGTACCAGGTCCGGAAGAACGCCTGCACGTCGTCCAGCGAGGCGGCGTCGAGGTCCTCCATCGAGCCGATCGTCGAGTGGTGGTAGGGATGGTCCGGCGGGAACAGGTGGGCCTGGAGCTTCTCGTTCCACGACCCATACGGCCGGTTGTCGTAGGACCAGCGCTTCTCGTTCTTCACGACCTCGCGCTGGTTGTCGAGGTTCTCCTGGCTGAGCGCGTCGAGGAGCGTGCCCATGCGGTCCGCCTCGAGCCACAGCGCGAGCTCGAGCTGGTGCGACGGAACCGTCTCGAAGTAGTTGGTCCGGTCAAGCCAGGTCGTCCCGTTCATCGTCCCCCCGGCCGCCTGGACGAGCGCGATGTGCTCCGCCTTGCCGACGTTGCGCGAGCCCTGAAACATGACGTGCTCGAACAGGTGCGCGAAGCCTGTCTTCCCGGGCTGCTCGTGCTTCGAGCCCACGTCGTACCAGATGTTCACGGCCGCCACGGGCGCCAGGTGGTCCTCGGCGACGATCAGCCGCAGCCCGTTCGCGAGGCGCTCATCGGTGAACCGGACCGCGGGGATCGGCATGGGCGGCGGCAACCTTGTCGGTGCGAGGGGTTGGGTCGCGGGCATTGTAGGCGGGAACCGTGAACGTACGGTCCGGGCCGGGTCGGCCGCGAGGCGAGCGGCAGCTTGACGCGGGTGCCCGGCCACGTCAGCGTTCCGTCTAACGACGGTTAGGAGATCGTGATCGAGATGGCGGGCCGCCCCACGCGCACGACGAGAGACCGGCCGCCCCCTGCGCCGTCGCGCGGCGCCGTGCGTGACTTCACCGGCGGGTCCCGGTATGTCGTCGAGTGGGACGTCCGCCCGGTCTACGACTTCGTGTTCAGCCTGTCCGAGGACGCCGGGTCGACGGACGATCTCCCCGCCGCCGACCGCACGTGGCTGATCGACGCCCGTGCCTCGCTCCCACGGGACGTCAGGGCGGCGATCCAGCGCCTGTTCGAGACGGAGGCCGCGACCCAGATCGCCACCTTCGCGATCGAACGTCCGGAGCTCCGCACGCCGGCGGCCTTCGTGACCGCGATCGGGGCGGCGACGCCGGCCGAGGTGCTCGGCTCGGTGTTCGCCGAGGTCGGGCGCGACCCTGAGCTCGCCGAGCTGATCGCCGCGGTGGTCGCCGGCGATTCGACCCGCCTGCCGGAGATCGAGGCCAGGCTGCCGGAGTGGCAGCGCCAGGAGCGAATGGCGATGCTGGTCGATCCGGCCGGCACGCACGCCCAGATCGTGGGCGCGATGACGGCATGGCTGGCGCTGTTCGAGCCGATCGCCGACCGCGTCGCAGCGATGCTCGAGCGCGACTTCGCCCTGCGGTCCGTCGATCGCGCCAGCCTGACACCGGCGGACCTCATCGAGCGGACGACCAGCGGCCTGCGCTGGCTCGGCGAGCCGGGCGTGCGGCGCCTGATCCTGGCGCCGTCCTACTTCTCCCGTCCCTACAACTTTCTGCTGGCCGGGTCCGACTGGCGCTTCTTCGGCTATCCCATCGCCGACGAGGCGCTGGACGCGCTGGATCCGCTGGCCGCCCCGCCGGGCCTGGTCCGGCTGCACCGGGCGCTGGGTGACACGACCCGATTGCGCATCCTGAAGCTGCTCGCCGGGCGCGACTTCTACCTGACCGAGCTCGCGCAGCAGCTGGGCCTTTCCAAGCCGACGATCAAGCATCACCTCGTGCTGCTCCGGTCGGCCGGCCTCGTGACCGTCACGGAGTCCGGGGCCGTGATGAACTACACGCTCCGGCGCCAACGACTGGCCGACGCGTCGTCCGAGCTCGAGGCGTTTCTCGTCAGCGACTCCGACGATCCGGCGCCCGACGCGCGGTAGGGCCTCCGAGCGACCCGGCACAACCCCACCCATCCGTACCATGCCACTCCGGACCCATCGGGCCACCCGTCCACCGGGACCACCGAGCGGTGTCCGAACGCCCCGGCGCCGGGCACGCTCCTCGCGGTCCCAGGGGCAGGTCCCCTTCGATCGGGCGGTGCCACCTCCGCCCCGGCCGGGCTCGCATCAGGCGGGCTTCCGGCTGCAGCCGAGTCGATCGGAGCTGAAATGTCCGTGTCCGCGCCGGTTTCCCGCCGAGCCTCCACCGCCGCCCTCGCCCTTGCCGCGCTGGCGCTGCTCGCGTCCGTCATCCCGACTGCCGCGGCCGGTCCGGCGGCGGTCAAGATCCCGAAGGCCCGACCCGGCGCCGCGATCATCGTGACCTACCGCGACGTCCCTTCGCTGAACCGCGGCGGCGCGGGTGTGGGATCGGCGAAGGCCGTCGAGACCGTCGAGTCGCTCAACGTGAAGGTCTTCCGCGCGAACGCCGGCCAGGAGCAGAAGGCGATGAACCTCCTGGCGAGGGGAACCGGGGTCGTGGCGATCGAGACCGACGTTCCCGTCGAGAGCACCGTCACGCCCAACGACCGCTACTGGGTGTCGGGCAACAAGTGGGCTCACGACCGGGTGGGGCTGCGGACGGCGTGGGACAAGACCCGCGGCTCCTCCGGCACGGTGATCGCGATCCTCGATTCGGGGCTCGAGGTCTCGCATCCCGAGTTCTCCGGCCGGGTGGTGCCGGGTTACGACTTCGTCGAGAACGACACGAGCACGAACGATCCGCGCGGCCACGGGACGATGTCGGCCGGCGCAGCTGCGGCGCGCGGCAACAACTCGATCGGCGTGGCCGGCGGCTGCTGGGAGTGCCGGATCATGCCGGTCCGTGTCCTCAGCAAGAACGGCACAGGGTACGCGTCGTGGGTCATCCGCGGGATCATCTGGGCCGCGGACCGCGGGGCGGACGTCATCTCGATGAGCTTCGGGGGCTTCGCCCCGTCGTCGGCGATGGCGGGTGCCATCACCTATGCACGCAACCGGGGCGCGGTCGTGCTCGCCTCCGCCGGCAACGACGCCTCGAGCGCCGCGTTCTATCCGGCCGCCTACCCGGGCGTCATCGCGGTCGCCGCATCCGACGCCTCGGACCGGCTGTACAGCTGGTCGAACCGGGGCTCCTGGGTGGATCTCGCGGCCCCCGGTTGCTTCACCAGCACGCGGACCGGCAAGTCGTACGGCAGCTTCTGCGGCACGTCCGCCTCGACGCCCCTCGTGGCCGGGATCGTGGGCCTGATGCGCTCGGCCAACCCGAACGCGACCCGGAACCAGGTGGAGTACGCCCTCCTGTCGACGGCGACACGGATCGCCAACGTCAAGAACGGCCGAGCGAACGCCCCGGCCGCCATCAACGTGGTTCGCACGGCCCCGCGCACCGTGGCCGCGGCCGGCACGCTGAACGCCAAGATGAAGATCGGGACCATCCTGCGCTCCGGGCCGGACACTTCTCGCACGGCCCTCACCACGCTCCCGGTGGGGTCGACCGTCCGCGTCACGGGCGGCTTCGTCTCTGACAGCAAGGGCCGGACGTGGGCGCCGGTCCGGACCGCTTCCGGGAAGACCGGCTACGTCGCCGCCTGGCTGCCGGTCTTCACCGGCTCCGCGGCGCCCACGGCCAACGTCATCCTTCGCGCCAGCCCATCGACCTCGGCCAGGGCAATCGTGACCGTCGCCAAGGGCACGCGGGTCACGGTGCTGGGCAGCACCGCGAGCTCCACGTACCGGGCCTGGCTCAAGGTCCGCACCGCGAAGGGCCAGATCGGCTACATGGCCGCCTGGTTGATGCGGCCCTGACGGGCTCGACCTGAGGCGCCTGGCCGCTGCCGAGCACCCGGCCGGCTCCGCTGGTTGGCTCGTCAGCGAGCCGCCGCGGCAAGCCCGCGCCGAGCCCCGGGCACCGGCACCCATTCGCCCAACGGACGGACCTCGGAGAGTCGGGCGAGGATCGCCGGGTCGAGCGCCTCGGCCGCGGCGACCGCCGTCTCGATCGCCGTGAGGCACAGGATCCCCTCGCCGGTGGCCGCCAGCCGGATCTCCGCCGCATCCCGCACGGCGCCGGAGCGGGGAGTCGGCGTGTTGACGACGAGCCGCACCCGGCCCGATTCGATCAGCTTGACGATGGCAGCCTCCCCGGCCGCGGCATCCGGCACCTGGCCGAGCTTGGCGACCGGGTCGGCGGCGATGCCGGCCGCCTCCAGCGCGCGGCGCGTCCCCGGCGTCGCGGCAAGGCGGTAGCCGGCAGCGAGGAGCGCCAGTCCCAGACGCGGGAGGAGCGCCTTGTCGCGATCCGCGATCGAGAGCAGAGCCGTCGGCGGGCGGTCGCCAGGCCCGACGCGCGGCGGCACGAGCGCCGCCCCCAGCAACGCCTTGCCGAGCGCGACGCGCGGATCCACGTGAAGACCGATCACCTCGCCCGTCGACTGCATCCCCGGACCGACGGACGGGTCGACGCCGCGCAGCTTGGCCGTCGAGAAGGCCGGCGCCTTGACGGCGACGAGGGCCGGTGGCGGCAGCAGGCCGTCGTCCCAGCCGAGCTCCGGGAGGGCGGCGCCGAGCGCGATCCGCACCGCCAGCTCGACCATCGGCACGCCCGTCACCTTGGACATGAACGGCACGGTCCGCGACGCGCGCGGGTTGACCTCGATCAGGTAGACGCCGTCGTCGCGGACGATGAACTGGGCGTTCACCAGGCCCCTGACCCCGAGCGCGCGAGCAATGCGGGCCATCGTCGTCACGATCAGGTCCTGGTCGCCGGCGGACACCGTCTGGGGCGGGAACAGGGCCACGGAGTCGCCGCTGTGGACGCCGGCCCGCTCGATGTGCTCGAGCAGACCCGGGATCAGCACCCGCTCGCCGTCCGAGACGGCGTCGACGTCCACCTCGACGCCCTCGAGATAGCGGTCGATCCGGACCGGTCGGTCGGGGTCCACGACAGTCGC
>JACDAV010000163.1 GCA_013695255.1 Chloroflexota bacterium | reverse complement strand
GGAGCGAGCGAGGTCCTTTCCTGCCCAGATACCACCCCGTGTGGTGGTAGGTTGGCCGGACCGCTCAGGTACCAGCCGGGCTGGTGGCTGGCGAATTGCCGTGGGCGCCGCGTGCACGAGAGCCGGGTGCGCATCCTCGCCGAGCCGACAAGTCGCTGGCGAGCACCATCCGGGCTGGTATTTACCAAACGGCCGTGCCGGAGACGCGCCCGGCGACGAGCCAGCGCTGACCGCGCCGACGAGCCAGCGCTGACCGCGCCGAGGAGCCCGCCGCCGCCCTGGCGATGAGCCCGTCGTCGCAGCCGTCGATCAGAGAGCCGGCCTCAGCAGGCCGGTGGCACGACCGGGACGTCGATCCGCGGCGAGGCGCCAACCGGAACGTCGAAGTAGGTGGCGACGAGCACGAGGTTGGCCGTGCTGCTGGTGTTGTAGGCCATGTGGGCGTGACCCTGGCCGGGATCGACGAACGCCGTCCCCGCGGCATAGGTGGTCTGCGTGCAGGCACCCATCTCCGCGTCGACGAACGTCAGCGCGCCGGACTTGACGACGACCACGACCGGTCCGGGATGGCTGTGCCAGCCCGTCGTGCCGTTCGGGGCGATGGTGATCTCCTGGACGACGACCTCGCCCGCGTCCGGCGCGTTCGCGACGCCCACGCCATGGGAGGTGCCGTACTTGATCTTGACGTCGACCCGGTCAGTGAAGTCGCCTCGAGCCAGGATTGGCGCCGAGAGGACACCTGCCGAGGGCGTACCCAGGGCCGGCGCGGCAACCGCGAGGATGAGCAGGCCGGCCGCCGCGGCGGAGACCAGCAATCGGGAACGATTCATTTCAGTGTCTCCTTCTGTGCAGTCAGCTGGCCGGGCTGACGCTCGCCTGGAAGGCGATCGTGTTGGGCTTCAGGAGGGCCAGGTAGATCGGGCACCGCTCCCGCCAGGCCTGAAGCATCGGCTCGGTCCGCTCCGGGCCGTCCGGCGAGGTCATCTGGATGTCGAGCTGGAGGTCGCCGATGTCCGCCGCTGCGCCGTCGATGCCGAGCAGGCCGCGGAGGTCGGCCGAGCCGCGCACCACGGCGGTGACGTCGTCGATCCGGACGCCGAACTGCGGGGCCAGGGTGTCGTTCAGGAAGGCCACCGCGCAACCGGCGAGGGCGCCGAGCAGGTAGGCCGTGGGGCTCGGCGCAAGGTTCTGGCCGCCGATGGAGGCGGGCAGATCCGCGTCCCAATTGAACGGCCCGGCCGAGAGCCGCGCCCGGCCGTTGACGAGGGTTGCCGTCACCGCCGGACTGGTCTTTGCGGTGGCCGGGTCGGCGGCGAACCGCGCCTCCGTCTCCTCGATCGTGCTGACAGCCATGGGGCACCCTCCGTCGTAACCCACCGATCGATGGCCGGCGGTACTGCCAACCATGGAGTGGCGGCCGGGAAAAGGGAACCGCGCCAGCACCCAATCGGAGCACGCTGCATTCGGATCGCTGGCGCCTGACACGTACGGGCAGCCGAAGGGCGGCGGCCGGGTCAGCCCGCCTGGCGCAGGAAGGCGGCCACGGCGACGGTGCGAGCAGAGCGGCCCTTGAGCCCAAGCTTGGAGTAGACGTTCGAGAGGTGCCGTTCCACCGTTCGGGCGCTGAGGGTCAGGGCGTCGGCGATCTCGTCGTTGGAGCGACCCTGGGCGGCCAGCCGCAGGACGTCCATCTCGCGGGCCGACAGGCTCCCGACCGGCAGCCCGTCGGTGGCCCCGCCCCTACGGTCGGGCTCGATGAAGTGGCGAACCTCGTCCAGGAAGACCGCCCAGGCGGGCTCGTCGGCCAGGAGGATGTGATTGCGGCTGTCCAGCGGCACGAGGCGCGCCCCCGGGATCAGCGAGGCGACCTCCCGGCCCTGGGCGAAGCTGCCTGCCTCGTCGCCCAGGGCCTGGAGGACGAGCGTCGGCACGCGGATCCGCGGCAGTTGATCGTTGATGTCGACCGCCTGCCGGCCGCTCCGGCTCAGCAGGGCGTTCTCCGTCGAGGTGGACATCCGCTGGAGGGCGTCGAACCAGCGCATCTGCTCCTCGGTCGCACCGGGGATGAAGATCGAGGTGAAGACCCGGCGAAAGCGTGGGTGGTCCTGCGCCCAGCCCACCTTGATCAGGCCCCGGAACGCCTCATCCCTGGCGCGGCCCTCCTCCGTGGCCGGCCATGGGCGCCCGTTCGACGTGCCGTACAGGATCAGCCGCGTGACGCGATCGGGATGGGCCAGGGCATAGGCCATCGCGACCGGCGAGCCGCCGGACATGCCCAGCAGCGCGAAGCGCCCGATCCCGAGCGCTGCGACGATCGCAGCCAGGTCGCCCAGCCGGGCCCCCAGCGAGAAGTCGGTCACGTTCCAGTCGGACAGGCCGAAGCCCCGCTCGTCGTAGCGGATCAACGTGGAGACCGCGCCCAGGTCGTCGAGGAAGTGCCGCCAGACTGGGCTCTCCCAGTCGTGCTGGAGGTGGCCCAGCCAGCACGAGACGACGATGAGCGGGGGCCCGCTGCCATGGACCGCGTACGCAAGGCGGGTGCCACCGGGCGAGCGGCAGAACCGGATGTCCTGGCTCATCGGGCCAGGGCGCCGCTCGAGTGGCTCGCGGACCGAGGTGATCATGGTCGGTCCATCCTACGGCCGGCGTCCAGCATCGCCGCCGTCTCCGCCTCGGCGACCCGACGGTCCGACATCAGCAGCCGAGCCCGGGAGGAGCAGCGCCGTGGCGCCACGACCCGGCCGAGGAGCCGGTCCGGCACGATCTGCTGGCGGAGCGACTGGCACGTACGTTGACGGCCCCCGCGCAGCGTCAGCGCGCCGCGGTCACGACCCGCGTCGCCGCCTGGCGCAGCCGTGCATAGCCCGGCTTGACGACCTCGTTGATGATCTGCAACCGCTCGTCGAACGGCGCGAAGGCGCTCTTCATCGCGTTGATCGTCAGCCACTCCA
>JACDAV010000106.1 GCA_013695255.1 Chloroflexota bacterium | reverse complement strand
GCCAGGGAATCGTCGCCGACGGCTGCATCGAGTGCCCATGGCACGGCTCGCGCTTCCGGCTGTCGGACGGCCGGGCGGTGAAGGGCCCCACGGTCTACGACCAGCCGCGCTACGAGATCCGGCGCGGCGAGGACGGCTGGGAGGCGCGCCGGGCGCCCGATTGACGCTGCTCCGGATCCCGGACCCCTCCCTCATCGCCCTCGTCGGCCCGGCCGGCGCCGGGAAGTCGACCCTTGCCGCCCGGCTCTTCTCCCGCGACGAGATCCTCAGTTCGGATGAGCTGCGGGCCGTCATCGCGGGCAACCCGCGCGACCAGCGCGCTACTGCGGCTGCGTTCGCCGCGCTCCACCGGGCGCTCGCGCGCCGTCTGGCGGCCCGGCGGCTGACCGTCGTGGACGCGACGAGCATCGAGCGCCACGCTCGGCAGGCGCTGGTCCACCGGGCCCGCACGGCCGGTCTGCCCGCGGTGGCGATCGTCCTCGATCTCCCGCCCTCGGTCGTGCTCGCCCGGAACGCCGCGCGAGCGGCCCGCCAGGTCGATCCGCTGGTGGTGCGCCGACACCTGGCCGCGCTTCGGTCGGCCCTGGACGGGGGCGCTCTGGCCGGCGAGGGATGGGACCTCGTGGCCTGGATCCGCGAGGCCGCCGAGGTCGAGGCGCTGCGTGTCGAACGCCGGCCGGGATGACGGCGCCGCTCAGCTCCCGACGGGCGTTCCGGGCGTCACGTGGAGCCCGTCGCGATGAGGACGATCGCCAGGAGCGCGAGCGCAATGCCGGCCGCGTGACTGCGTGTGACCCGCTCGCGCAGGACGATCGTGGCGAGGATCACCGTGATGACCGGGTAGAGCGAGGACAGGACCGCCGCGACGGCGAGCGACCCGGTCTGCTCGGCGAGCAGGAACCCGGCGTTGGCTGCCATGTCGAGCAGCCCGATGGCCACGATCGCCGGTGCCAGCCGAGCCGGTAGCGCCACGCGCTGCCGCCGCGCCAGGAGCGCCAGCGCCAGCACCACCAGGGCCGCCACGCGGACGATGGTCAGCGGCCCGAAGACGAGCCCCTCGTCGACACGGGTGATCGTCACGTTGAACAGCCCGATGCCCAGCCCGGCCAGCAGCCCCAGCTCGATCCCCGATCGCGCGCCGGCCTCCCCGCCCACCCGGGACACGAGCACCACGGCCACGACCGCCGCGGCCATGCCGACCAGGACGATGCCGGCCGGCAGACCCTCGAGTGCGATGCCGACAGCCACGGGCACGAGCGCCCCGATGACGCCCGCGACGGGAGCGACCACGCCCATTCGCCCGACCGCGAGACCCGCGTAAAGCGCGACGATCGCACCCGTGCCGAGGACGCCCGCCAGCCCGGACCAGAGGACGTCCATCGGCGCTGGCACCGGCTCGGCGCGCAGCATGGCCAGCCCCAGGGCGACGGTCATGCCCACGGTCTGGGCGGCGAGGACCAGCGCCAGGACGGAGACGCGCCGGCTCGCCAGCCCGGCGGCGAAGTCGCTGGTGCCCCACGCCGCGGCCGAGAAGAGCCCGAACAGGATGACGGATGCGGGCCCGAGCGGCCCGCCGTCAGGCATCGACGAGGGCTGGCTCGGCTGGCGCGGACTCGTCGAGTGCGTCCGGGCCCGGCAGCTCGACCACCACGTCCGCCCCGGCGTCATAGCGGTCGAACGGCGTCAGGTAGATCACCTGGAAGTCGCGGGTCAGGTCGCGCAGCAGCTCGAAGGCTCGCCTGGCGCGGTCGTCGTCGAACGTGACGAAGGGATCGTCGAAGACGAGCGGTGGCCGGTGGTCACCGGTCACCAGCCGCACGAGCCCGATCCGGGCCACGAGATAGACCATGTCCACGGTGCCCTGGCTCGTGGTCGAGATCGGCACCCAGTCGCCCAGCTCCGGCGCCCAGACCGAGATGTCGAGCGTGCGATCGTCGACCTTGACGCGACGGTACCGGCCTTCCGTGACCCGCGCGACATCGCGCGCCATGTGCCGCTCGAGGTAGCGGGTCGCCGTCTCCATCGTCGCCTTCTCGGCGGTCTCGATCGCCTGCAGCGTCGCCTGGTAGACGCGGTTGCGGCGCTGCAGAGCGGCCAGCTGCTCCCGCCACTGGGCGAGGCGCTCGGCGTGCCCGGCGACCTGCTCGGCGTCCACCTGGTTGGCGTCGACCCGGGCCCGGGCATTCGCCTCGTCGTCGCGGGCTCCCTCGACGTTGGCTTCCGCGTCGCGCACCTCCACCTCGAGCCGCTCGCGGGCCCGTGGCTCACGGCCGATTGGACCCAGCGCCTCGAGCGCGTGCGTCTTCTGCTCCACCTCGAGCGCTGCGGCGTCGCGGAGCTCCGGCAGCCCCTCCGGTGCCTCCTGTCCCACGAGGCCCGCCAGCTGGGCGGTCAGCCGGTCGATCGAGGCGACGTGCTCGCTCTCGTCGCGCAGCAGGTCCTCGAGCGCAGCCAGGTCCGGGAGGAGGACCGATTCGAGCTGGCGGGCCATGTCCGCCTCCGCCAGCCGCAGCTCCTCCTCGATCTGGGACCGGCCGCGGAGGCGCCGGTCGATCTCCACGTCGCGCAGCTCCCGCTGGCGCCGGAAGTCGAGGGCGGCCTGACGCTGCCGGCGCGCGAGCACGGCAAGGGCCGCCCCGACGACGATGGCGCCCAGCCCGGCTGGCACGGCGAACGGGATCCGCCACAGATCGAGCAGGGAGCCGATCGCCAGCGCGGCTCCGGCCACGATGAGCGCGATCGCCAGGCCGGCGATCGGGCGCCAGGTCGGCTCCGGCGTCGTGACCTCGTACTGGACCTCGACCTCGCCGGACAGGAGGGCCCGGAGCTCGCGGATCCGGTTGTCGAGCGAGCGCAGCCGCTCCGTCAGCTGCCGCAGCGCGGGCAGCGGCGTGGTCGAGGGGTGGCTGCCGTGGAGCTCGGCGATCCGGCCGTGGACCGTGACCGCCTCGCGAAAGCGGTCGAACCGCTCCTGGGCGGTCGTCCGCTCGACGGTCAGGCGCTCGGCCTGACGGGCCTTCTCGAGCAGCGATCGGCGCTCCACCAGCGTGTGCTGCGCGTCCGCGCGGCGCTCGCGGGCCGCGACGAGCGCGTCGCGGTCCCGAGCCAGCTGGGCCAGGGCGAGCTCGCCCTGCTCGAGGGCAGCCTGCGACTGCGCCACCGTCTCCTCGGCGACCTTCAGGCGGCCCGGGTTCTTGAAACCCCGGGCGTTGAGGTCCGCGATCGACTTCTCGAGCTTCTTGCGGGCCCGCGACGTTCCGCGGTCCGCGCCGCTGATCGAGGCCTGGAGACGATCGCGGAGCACCGCCTCGTCGCGCGCGAGGTCCTCGACCTCGTGGTGCCGGACGGACGCGGTCGATCGGAAGAACGCCTCGTTCGGGATGCCGGTCAGCTCGGCGATCAGCTCGTCGACCCGGGCCGGATCGGTGGCCGTCTGGCCGTCCAGCTGGACGGACGCCGTCCCACGCGAGCCGCGGAACGCCTTGTGGATCCGGCCGGTCCGAAGCCCGTCCTCGTCGTCCTGCTCGAACTCGATCGAGATCTCCGGCCGGGAGTCCGCCGGCGCGTCCCATGGCCGGAGCCCCTCGAGATCCGCCGAGCTGCTCGTGCAGCGCCGGGTCAGCACGAGCTCGATCGCGCGCTGGATCGTGGTCTTGCCGGCCTCGTTGGGACCCCGGACGACTGTCAGGCCCGGGCTCAGGCTGACGTCGAGGTCGCGATACCGTCGGAAGTCCTTCACCTGCAGCCGGGTGATCCTCACAGCGAGACCTCGTGGCCGGCCAGGAGCAGACGTCCCAGCCGGAGCACGTCGCGGAGCTCCGCCGCCTGCTCGCGCTGGTTCGCCGCCTCGAGCTCCGCGATGCGCCCTTCGACGCCGCGGATGAACGCGCCGGCGATCGTGTGCGGCGGCGGCAGCGCGCCCTCGGTCAGGGCGGGCGTCGACACGTCGCGGACGCGCACCTTCAGGAACGATCCGCGCAGCTGCCGTTCGAGCTCGTCGACGTCCACGTCCAGGTCGTCCGGTCTGATGCCGACCAGCCGAACGTCGAGGACGAGGTCCGGATCCGTCCTGCTGGTCAGCTGGTCCACGAGCGCCGGCTGACTGGCGACCGTGGCCGCGTCGATCTCGAGCTTCTCGAACCGGGTCCGGCCGACCGTGCGCTCCTCTACCCCGACGCGTTTCCCGGCGCCGGCCTGCTCGAGCGTGACCAGGAGCACCTTGCCCGCTCGATCCTGGTCGAGCGCGACGGGCTCCGGGGCGCCGGCGTAGGCGTAGGTCACGCCGCCCGCCTTGCCCTGCTGCGCCGAGTGCCAGTGTCCCAAAGCCAGGTAGTCCAGGTGCGAGGCGGCGATCTCCTCGGTGGTGACCACCACTTCGTCACGATCCGTCCTGCCGGGGATGGCGATCGAGGCGTGGAGCAGACCGACATGCCAGGTCGCCCGGTCGTCCTTGTCGGCGTCGAGTCCCGTCAGCGGGCTGAGGGGCGCTCGCTTGGTCGCGAAGCACCGGCCGTGGACGACGATGTCGCACGATCTCAGGTGGACATCCACCCGGTCCGGCGTGAGCACGGTGACGAAGTCGTCGTCCCCGGTGCTGCCGGCCAGCGCGGCGAGGTCGTGGGCGCGGTAGACGGACGACCGGTCGTGGACGTCGTGGGTGCCGGGAATGACGACCGTCCGGATCCTGCCCTCGACGAGCCGCTTCAGCTCCGCCGCCACGCGGTCCACGGACCGGCGTGGCTGGGTGTTCGAGTCGAAGAGGTCGCCGGCGATCAGCAGGACGTCGACCTTCTCGGCCAGGGCGAGGTCGACGGTGGCCCGGAACGCGGCGAACTGGCGCTCGCGTTGCGCACTCGCCTGCTCGCCGAGGTCGGCGTGCCGGGCTCCCAGATGGACGTCGGCGGTGTGGAGGATGCGCAGCATCCGGTGGCGGTTCGCCTCCCTGCTCGTCGATGACGGCGCGACGGGCCGGGTTGCAGCGCCCGGTGGGCCGGCGGGCGGCCCGCGGGTCTTGTGCGAGCGAGGAGCCCCCATTGCCCTCGCTCGCCACCCCGGAATCTCGGGGGGCATTGTGACAGGTTGCGTGTCACGCTCGCCACTCGGTCCCGAGACAGCCGGCCCGTGCCGTCAGACGTGCCAGCCGGGCCTGCTGCAACGCATCGATCGAGACCCCGGGTTATCCTGCGCCGCACGTAACGACCGGTGCGCCCCGAGACAGGGATCCCACCGCAGGCAACTGGGTCGCGTGGTCCCGGCTTCTCCCGCCACCGCACGTCCCGACGGCCGATGGCCCTGCCCGGACTGCCCGGTGAGAACGGTCCCCGCGTCCACCGCGCTCTGGGAGGAGCACCGTGACCCACGTCGATCGATCCCTGAACTGCGTCGATTGCGGCGTCGAGTTCACTCATTCGGCCGCCGACCAGGAGTTCTACGCGCAGAAGGGGTTCGTCTCGGATCCGAAGCGCTGCGCAAGCTGCCGCGCGAGCCGGCGAGCCGCACGGGACTCGGACTACGACGCGACCGCCATCGGCGGGCCACGGGGCTACGAGCGTGGCGACGACCGCGCCAGCCGGGAGTACTTCGCCGTGATCTGCTCCAGCTGCGGCAACCAGGCGCAGGTGCCGTTCAAGCCGCGCATGGACCGGCCTGTCTATTGCTCGGACTGCTTCCGCACGGTGCGGCCGGACTGACCCCGACGAGGCAACGACGTCCCGGGCGCCGCACGGCATCCCATCCCCCAGCGGCCCCGCAGCCGGAACGCCTCGCCGGCGCGGAACCGCTCCCGGTGACAGCGGGCGCGCGCCCCGGCCTGCCGAGACCAGGTCCGAGCCGATGACTACCACCCAGCGATGGACGCTCGCTGCCGCCATCCTCGGCTCGGCCATCGTCTTTCTCGACGGCACGATCGTCAACGTGGCGCTGCCGATCATCGGGCAGGAGCTGCCGGCCACGGTGCTCGGCCAGCTCGAGGGGCAGACGTACGTGGTCAGCGGCTACCTGGCCACGTTGTCCGCCCTGCTCGTCCTCGCAGGCGCCCTGGCCGACTTTCACGGCCGCCGCCGAATCTTCACCATCGGGCTGGTCAGCTTCGGTGTCACGTCCGTGCTCTGCGGCCTCGCTCCCACGCTCGAGCTGCTGGTCCTGGCCCGGGTGCTCCAGGGTGCCGCGGGCGCGCTGCTCGTGCCGGGTGCGCTGTCGATCATCACCGCCACCTTCGATGGGCCGGAACGAGCCCGCGCGTTCGGCATCTGGGCGGCCGCCACGTCGGCGACCACCGCGTTCGGGCCGCCGCTCGGGGGGTTCATCGTCGAGGCATCGTGGCGGGCAGCATTCCTGATCAACGTTCCGCTCGTGTTGCTCGCCGTCTGGGCGACCATCCGCCACATGCGCGAGACGCGCGACGAGGAGTCTTCCGGCCGGTTCGACTGGCTGGGCGCGCTGGTCGCCGTCCTCGCGGTCGGCGGCCTCGGGTTCGGCGCGATCCGCGGCCAGGACCGCCAGTGGCAGGACCCGCTGGGCTGGGTCGCGCTGGGGATCGGCGCCATTGCCCTCGTCGCGTTCCCCGTGCTCATGGCGGTCCGCCGTGACCCCCTGGTTCCGCTGTCGCTGTTCCGGTCGCGCCAGTTCGCGACGATCAACCTGTCGACGCTCCTGATCTACGGGGCGCTCTACGTCACCTTCACGTTCCAGAGCCTCTTTCTCCAGGGCGTGCTGGGCTACACGCCGCCGGCGTCCGCCATCGTCGGCCTGCCGGTGAGCATCCTGCTGACCCTCCTCTCCGCCCACGTGGGCAGCATCGCCGGGCGGGTCGGCGCTCGGCGGTTCCTCGTCGCGGGACCACTGGTGATGGGGCTCGGCCTGCTGTGGTTCGCGCGGATCCCCGCCACCAGCGAGCCATGGCGCGCGACGCTCCAGGACGCCGGCAGCCTCGTCCCGCCCACGTCGGTCCTGGTCGACGTCCTGCCCGCGATCCTGCTCTTCGGGGTGGGCATCTCGATGGTCGTCGCACCGCTGACGAGCACGCTCATGGACGCCGTTCCGTCGCGCAACGCCGGCATCGGCTCGGCCATCAACAACGCGGTCTCGAGGGTCGGCCAGCCGCTCCTCTCGGCGGTCATCTTCATCGTCGTTTCGGGCAGCTTCTACGCCACGCTGGCCGACCGGGTCGCCGGCGTGGACGCGTCGTCGTCCGCGCTGCGTGCCCAGGTGCAGCCGATGAACCCGCCCCGGTCCGGCACGACGGCCGAGGTCGTCATCGCGGCGCGCGAGGCCTCGACCGACGCCTTCCACCTTGCCGCCGTCGTGGGGGCCGGATTGCTCGCCGCCGGCGCGGTGGTGAACTTCGTGGGCCTTCGCGAATCGAGCCGGGAGCGTGCGAGCGGAGCCTGACACCGCCGGGCATGGACGCCGGCGGGCGGGCGCAGCGCGTGATCGCCCGCACCAGCGGTTGTCCGAGGACCCTTCCCCCGAGTGCGCTCGGCTCGTATCCTGAGCCCGTCCCGGGGTGTCCAAGCCCGCCCACGATCCTCGTGGCGGACCCGGGACGAGGGAGGGTGCTCCATGACCCAGCAGCCGCCGCCGGACCCGGGCTCGTACCCGGCCGGCAGTCCAGCTCCCGATCCGGCGCCACCGCCCGTCTCGCCGCCGCCCGGCTCACCGCCACCCGGCACATCGCCGGCCGTGGGCTGGTCGCCGTCGAAGCACGCCGAGACCACGGTGTCGGGTCTGTCGGGGCTCGTGTACGCCGACGTCCCGAACCGGGTCTTCGCGCTGATCGTGGACGCGATCATCCTCGGCATCGGAACGGCGGTCATCACGTCGCTCGTCTATGGCATCGTCGGATCCCCGGTGACGTTCAGCCTGGCCACCGGCGTCGTGTTCAACGCCGTGCCCCTGCTGATCGGCGCGGTCATCAGCCTCGCGATCAGCGCGGCGTACTACATCTACACCTGGACGTCGCTTCGGGCGTCGCCCGGCCAGAGGCTGCTCGGCATGCAGGTCGGCAACTTTCCGGACGGAGCGCCACTCACCCAGAACCAGGCAATTCGCCGCTGGGCGGTGCTCTTCGCCCCGTTCTCGCTCGGCCAGGTGGCGTACGTCGCCCCGACCATCGGCCCGCTGGTGGGCCTCCTGATCGTCGGCTACGCGGTGTATCTGCTGTACACGACGGCACAGAGCCCCACCAAGCAGGGCTTCCACGACAAGACGGCGAACAGCGTCGTCGTCAAGGCCGCCCGGAGCGTCTGACGACCGAACGGGGCGGCACGCGCTGCCCCAGCCACAGGCTCCGATACCCGCTCGCACGATCGTCCGGGCCCGCCGTCCGCGGCAGAAGGGCGCCGCCGCGATGCAGCCGAAAGGTGACCCTGCGCCAGCCCGCCCTCCCCGTAGCGGCCGGCGGCGCACGCTGGCGCCCCGAGTCGGACCCCAGGAGATGTGCGATGCACGAGACCAACGACAAGCCGGACCGCACGGGCGCGGCGTCGGCGGTGGAGGGCGAGACGGCGACCGCCGCCTCCGAGCCCGAATGGCGACCGAATGACGCGCTGCCGCTTGGCGGCGCCTCGACCGCCGGGGACGGCTCCTCGGCGGGCGCCTGGTCGAGTCCTGAAGCGCCACCGTCGATGGACGTGACGGCCCGGCTTGGCGCCACCGATCCACGCTCGTACGTCGGACCGGAGCAGACGCCGAGCCGCGGCCTTCGCAACACGCCGATCCCCAGCCTGGCCGCCCTCAACGGCCACCCCATCCACCCGATGCTCGTGCCGCTTCCGATCGGTGCCTTCGTCGGGGCACTGGCCTCGGACGTGGCGTATGCCGCGACGGGGGACCGCTTCTGGGCACGCGCCTCGCGCCTGCTCCTGGGGGCCGGGGTCGCCACCGGCGCCCTGGCAGGCGCGGTCGGCGCTGTCGACTTCACGGGTCGGGATCAGATCCGGGACTACCGCGAGGCATGGGCCCACGCCGGCGGGAACGCGGCGGCAATCGCTCTCGGGGCGGTGAACCTGGCCATGCGTCCCGACGACTCCGGCAGGGGCACCGTGCCCATGGGTCTCGCCCTCTCCGCGCTGACCGGGGCGATCCTGCTGGTGACCGGCTGGTTCGGCGGCGAGCTGTCGTACCGACATCGCGTCGGCGTCATGCCGGACTGACGATGACCGAGCAGCACGACCGCACTCCCGAGCAGGACGTCGCCTCCACCGGATCCGCGGCCGGCGACGAGACCGCCGCTGCGGGCGGCGCTGGAACACCGGGCGAGTCGCCCGGTTCGCCGCCCGTGGCCGGACCCGGCTCCAACCCGGAGAAGGATCCGGCTGATTGGGTCACGGGCGACGAACCGATGACCGGGCCGCAGCGCTCCTATCTCCAGACGCTCAGCCGCGAGGCGGGCGTCCCGTTCGACGAGGGCCTCTCGAAGGCCGAGGCATCGCGGCGCATCGACGAGCTGCAGGCGCAGACGGGCCGGGGCGCCTCGAATGGCGGAGGTGACCGCGGGCGCTGACGGGCACGCCGCTCATCCGTCGACACGACGCCCGCCACGATCGCGGGCGTCGTTCCGTGTCCGGCGTTCAGCGGGGGAGATCAGCCGGGACGTCGACGTCCCGCAGTGTCGCGGCGTCGGGGTCCAGCGGGCGCCAGTCGGTCTCGTCCAGCTGACGCATCGCCACGGCCTCGAGCAACGCCCCGAGGCGGCGCTCGCCACCGGCGACCAATCGATGCACGACAGGACTCGCGGCTCGCACCCGGATGGCCAGCGGCAGCGGCTGCGCCCGTCCAGCGAGGAGCAGCGCCGCGGCGCCGCATCCGTCCGCTTCCTCGAGCGCCCGGACGAGCGCGTCGAGCAGGAGCGGCGAGAGGGTCGGCATGTCGCCGCCGACGACGAGGGTCAGTGGCTCCCGGACCAGGCCGAGACCGGCCGCCAGCGCGACGAGCGGACCGGCGAACGGCTCCGCGTCCGGCACGAAGCGCACGGTGACGCCACGGGGGACCGCCATCGAGCCGGCCGGTGACGAGACTGGCAAGCCCGGACCCAGGATGACGACGTCCCGGGCGACGCCCGCGACGGAGCGCACGGCATGGTCGAGCAGCGGCCGACCGGCGAGCGGCTCGGCCAGCTTGTCACGTCCGAAGCGGCTCGAGCGGCCGCCGGCCAGCACGATCGCCGAGAAGGGCCCGGGCGCAGCGCTCATCCCGTCCGCCCTGGCACCCGCAGCCCGGCGGCGCGCGGGCCGGGCACGTGACCGGCCGGGGTCCTGGCGAGAAGACCTCGACGATCGAGGTCTTCGATCAGGGGCATCACGTACTTCCGGCTCGTGCCGGTCGCATCGCGGAGGACCGCCGGCGTGAGCGGACCACTCCGCGCCCGGTCCAGCGCGGTGGCGGCCAGGCGCTGCCACGCGCTCGTCGACCACGCCAGATCCGGGGCCAGGCGGACGATCCGACCCTCGCCCTCGAGGGCACGGATCCCGTCCTGCGGGCAGCCGGCCGCCCGGGCAGCTTCGCCGAGCGACGGCGGCGCCGGGACGTCGAGCAGGGCCACGAGCCGGTCCCTGGCCGCCAGCGCCGCCGCGGACGGTCCCGGTGCCGGGCGTCCCGGCTGACGCACGACCTCGCCGACCCTGTCCAGCCGGCCCTCGTCCACCAGCCGGTCGGCGACCGCCACGGCGACCCGGGCGGCGGCGGCATGGTCGAGGGCAACGAGGCGGCGCACTTCGCGCGCCAGGGCCGCCCGCAGCTCCACCACGGCGAGCCCCGGCGCGTCGGGCCGGGTCAGGCGATCCGTGTCGACCAGGCGGTTGACGGCTTCCTCGGCCGCCTGCATGACGTCAGGCGCCAGCGCCACGTCGCCGCCGGACCGGGCGATCGCGCCGTGCAGCTCCAGGAGCTCCGACCACCCGGCGCC
>JACDAV010000099.1 GCA_013695255.1 Chloroflexota bacterium | reverse complement strand
CGGCGGTCCGCAGCGGCATGGCCGAATGGACGCCGAACCGGCGGGCCTCGTAGCTGGCCGCGCTGACGACGCCGCGATCGCCGGGTCCTCCCCCGCCGACGATCACCGGCCGGCCGCGGAGGTCCGGTCGGTCGCGCTGCTCGACCGCGGCGAAGAACGCGTCGAGGTCGACGTGCAGGATCGTTCTGACGGCTGGCGGCACCTTCCCATGATCGCGCCGCCGATCTGCGGCCGTCAGGCGGCTATGCTCGCGCGGTGGATGACCTCCGCCGCCTCGGGCCGGCCGTCCTCGGCCCGATCGCCGCGCTGGCCACGCTCGCAGCGGTCTCGTGGCGCGCGGCGGAGGAGCACCGCGGGCTGGATCTTGCGGACCTCCGGTCCGTCGTGCTGGTCGCCCTGCTCGTGCTGGCCGCCGCGCTCCTCCTGTCCGGCCCCCGCGAGCAGCCTTGACCCTACGAGCGAGCGTTCCGGCCCGACGGTTCATCCCAAGGCCCCGGCGATCGTGTCGATCGCGGGGCGACGCGGCGCCGGTGAGCGCCCTGCGGGTACGATCGCGAGATGGATCGAGCACCACGCCGCCGACTCATGCTCGACCCCGGTGCCGGGGACCCGGAGCTCGGTCGTTGGCTGGCAGCCCTCGACGACGCGCGCCGCGACACGCTGATTGAACTCGAGGGCGTCACGCCGGACATGGTCGACTGGTACCCCGACGTCCCGCTCAACAGCATCGGGACCCTGCTGTATCACATCGCGCTTATCGAAGCCGACTGGGTGGCCTCGGAAGTCCTGGAGCTGCCGGAGGAGCAGGCGGAGCTCGCCGAGCTGCTGCCGTGGCCACACCGTGAGGACACGGCTCAGGGTCAGGGGCAGCGGCTCACGCGGATCGACGGACAGCCATTGCGGGCACATGTTGAGCGGCTGGCCGCGGTTCGGGTCTGGGCCGTCGAGCGCCTGCGACCGTTGAGCCACGCCGAGCTGCATCGCGTGCGGACGCTGCCGGACTACGATGTCGCGCCCGACTGGGTGATGCATCACCTCCTGCAGCACGAGGCGGAGCACCGCTCACATCTGGCACTGCTCCGCGACATGCACATCCAGTCGTTCGGAACTGCGGGCGGGCCAGGCTAGCGGCGCCCTTCCCGCCCGGGGAAGTTCGGAAGGAGCCACGACCGAACGCCCAAGTTCAGAAGGGCGTGACGCCGGTCACGGGGTGACCCGCGTGAGCAGCGAGATCCGGTTGGCCGCCGCGTTCAGCACGTAGAGCGCGCGGCCCGGCTTCAGCGCCAGTCCCACCGGACCGTCGAGGTCCGGGGGCTCCGTCGCGGTCAGCTGCCCGATCGGGCTGCCGTCACGTCGATAGACGAGGATCGCGTTCGTCGCCGGGCTCGACGCCCAGACGGCGTCCGTGTCAGCGGCGACGTCGCCGGGCTTCTCGATGCCCTGCCATTCGGGAACGGGCCACGATCGCTCCCACGTGCCGTCGTCGCGGAACACGGCTACCCGGGCGTTGCCGCCGTCCGCGACCACGAGGCTGCCCATCGCGAAGGCGATCCCCGTCGGCCGCGTCAGCTGGCCGTCGCCCGCGCCGACGCTCCCCCAGCTGGTCACGGTGCCGTCCGGGTCGAGGCGCACGATCCGGCCGGCACCCGCGTCGAGGACGAAGAGGCGGTCGCCATCGGTGGCGACGTCGACCGGTTCGGTGAGCCCCTCCGGCGGGCCCGACCACTCGCGGACGAAGACGCCCCGGTCGTCGTACTCCTGGATCCGGCGGTTGCCCGTGTCCGCGACGTAGAGATGATCGCCGGGTGTGATCGCCACGCCGCTGGGTGCGTCGAGCTGGCCGGGGCCCGTTCCCGGCTCGCCGATCGTCCCGAGCAGGTTGCCGCTGGACGAGAACCGCTGGACGCGATCGTTCCCGGTGTCCGCGACGTACAGCCGGCCGGCCCGATCGACCGCGAGGCCGCCCGGCGCGCTGAACCGGCCCGGCTCGCCGCCGGGGCCGCCGGCGTACATGTCCTCGGCCGGCGCGTCGGGCAGGTTGACGATCTCGGCTGCGTCGGGCACGCGGTAGATCGTGAGGTTGGCGTAGCGGCCCTGGGGATCCTCGAACACGGGCTCGAACGACGCCTGGTAGACCTCCTCGTTGAGCCGCGGCGCAAACCCGTTGCCGCGCAGCTTGTCGTCGAAGGCGACGTAGTCGATCCCGGCAAGAGTCAGACGCCAGGCCAGGTCCCGGGCACTCCGGAGCGCGAAGACCTCCCGGTACCAGCGTTCCCGGGTGTAGACGTCGTAGCCGGCCGACCACGCGTAGTAGGGCCAGCCGAAGTGGATGCGCCGGCCCGCCAGCAGAATCGGATCGACGACGTGGAGGTCGGTCAGGAAGACGGCGGTCGGCTCGGTCTCGTTCTTGACCCACTCGAAGAGCGGATCGCCGTCGGTCGCGACCTCGATGGTGCGCATGTTCCTGATCGGCATCAGGTCGATGACGCCCCCAACCACGATGACCCCGGCGAGGCCGAGTGCGACGAGCCGGGCCGGGATCCGCACGACCCTGCGGGCACGCCACAGGCGCGCGAGGCCATAGGCGGCAAAGAGGTTCAGCCCGAGGAGCCAGGCGTTGAGGAACTTGTGGCTGCCGAGCGTCTCCACGCTCAGCTGGAGCAGGAACGCGACCGCCACCAGCCCGGTTAAGGCGAGGAGCACCCGCTGTCGGCGCCATGAGCCGCCGAACAGGCCGAACGCCGCCAGGAGCACCTTCGGGCCAAAGATGAAGCCGAGGTAGGCCGCGACGTTGGCCGGCGTCGGGTCATCGAGGATGTAGCCCCAGTGGAACGCGGGATAGGGCTGCGGTCCGGCGGTCGGTGCCGGCTGGACCGACAGGACCTGCGGCAGTGCCAGGATCCCGGTCGTGGCCGCAAGGGCGAGCATCGAGAGGCGGTGCGGGAACAGCACGAACCACACGCCCAGGACGAAGGCGGCAACGAGGAAGATCGCCCCGTTCCAGAGTGGCAGCATCCCCGCCAGCAGCCCGCACAGGACATAGCCCGGCAAGGCCGGATCACTGGTCGCTCGCCGGACGGCGGCGCGCGGATGCCTGGCGTCCTCGCGCAGGTGGGCGGCCGCGCCAGCCGCGGCGGCTGACAGGCGGTTCGTGCGACGCGCCGGGGCCGCGTTCGGCTCCACCCGATCTCGCCCGTACGGCAGCCGATCCCATAGGAAGAGCACGATCACGAGGAGGATCCCGAGCGCGCTCGCGAGGTGGCGCTGGTTGAGGAACACGATCTGCGTCCAGATGCCCCACTCCTCGCCGCGGTAGGGAAACCCGGAGGTCATGTACTGATCGAGGTCCGGGATGCGCGCCAGTGCCTCGGCCACCGACGGGAACGAGCCGATCCACGGCACGAACGAGAGGGCGCCGTGGAAGAAGAAGAGCCCGGCGCCGATCCGTCCGACCCACGGCGACCGGAACAGCCGCTCGCCGAGCGTCGCCGTCAGCACGAGCATCGAGACGAGCGACCCGATGCTCAGCACGTTGTTGGCGAGGGCCGGGTCGAACCCCAGGCGGGTCAGGTTGCCGACCTGGAAGTAGTAGAGAAAGTGGTACCGAATCGGCTCACCGGCGAAGTGCGGGTACTCCGTCGGGAAGTTGTCGCCGAGCGCGAAGTTCTGGGCGATCGCGGTCGTCGGACCGAAGTCGCTCCAGAGGCTGATCGCGATGGCGAGGCGCCCGGCTTCGTAGTGGAAGGTGTGGTTCATCATCCAGCCGACCAGCAGGGCGAAGGCCCCGAACGTCAGCCAGTCCCAGCGATCGAGGGGCCGCGCGATGCGCGGCCGCATCAGCTGCCCCCGTGGTCGGCGCCGCAGCCAGATGCCGAGGAGCCCGAGGGACCCGGCCGCGAGCAGGTTGCCGAAGGCGAGTGGATCGCGGGTGTTGGCGAACGCGGCCGCGGCCAGGTACGACACCCACGTCCCGACCAGCACCCCGATCAGGAACGCCGTGGCCAGCCGCTGGAGCGGGGTGACGTAGGTGAAGAAGCGCCGGCCGATGGCATCGCCCGCGAAGACGAGCACGGCGAGGTAGGCGACCGCGATCATCGTCGACCCTGGCATACCAGCGGTCCGCGGGAGCGCATGGCCCGCATCAGGGCGTGCGCTCCGAACGGAGGGCGGCTGTTGGCGCCGCGGGGCCGGACGCGGCCGGGTCGTCGCGGGACGCCACCAGCGATCCGGGCCGGATGCCCATCGCGAACAAGGAGATCACGCCGCAGATGACCGGCGGGAAGGTGGTCACGACCCGCATCAGCAGGATCGTCGCGAGGCCCTGCTCCGCCGAGTAGCCCAGGCTCGTGATGATCGCCACGCCCACGAACTCATAGGTCCCGAGCGAGCCGGGCGCGGCCGGGATCGCCAGGGACAGGGCGATGCCGCTCAGGAACAGCACCGTCTGGAGCGGCGACAGCTCCACCCCGACGGCGCGCAGTACCGCCCACGCGACGAGGACCGCGGTCGTCGTGACGGTCGCCGTCAGGGCCAGGAAGAGGAGGGCGGACCGCGGCTGGCGGAGGGCGCCGCCCCCCACCGCCAGGCGCCGGGCGATCCCCCGGACGATGCTCGCGATGCGCAGCCGCCCGATCGCCGTGCGCGTCAAGATGAGCCAGGCCACGATGGCGCCGAGCAGGCCGGCGCCTGCCAGCAGGCCGCCATAGAAGGTCAGGTCCCGAAGCTCGGCGATCCCGGCCACCGCCAGGCTGGAGAGCACCGCCAGGGCGAGCATCGTGAGCCCGTCCGACACTCGCTCGATCATGATCGTCCCGAAGATGGCCAGGCGCGGGATGCGGAAGCCGGTCCCGGCGAGGTAGGCCCGGGCAACGTCCCCGAGCCGCGCCGGCAGGGCCGCGTTGGCGAGGAAGCCGATCGACAGGTA
>JACDAV010000087.1 GCA_013695255.1 Chloroflexota bacterium | reverse complement strand
CTGCCGGCGGCCGGTGCGGCGGCGTCGGTCAGCTGGGAGGGTCCGCGCTCGTCCGAGCCGGCCGGGCCGACGGCGACCTCGACCGCCGGGCCGTTCGTGTCGGCCTCCGACGGGGAGGGCTCATTCTCCGACGCCCCGGAATCGGGCGGAGCGGCAGCCGGCACGCCCGACCCCGACGTGCCGTTGCTGCCGGCGGTGCTGCCTGCGGGCGCGTCCGACGTCCCGGCACTCGCGGCCGCATCGTCGCCGGTCTCGATGACCGCGATCTCGGCGTTGTTCGGGACGGTCTCCCCCTCCTGGACGAGGATCTCGCGGAGCACGCCCGCGAACGGTGACGGCACCTCCGCGTTGACCTTGTCCGTGACCACCTCGACGAGCGGCTCGTACTTGGCGACCTGGTCGCCGGGCTGCTTCAGCCACTTGCCGATCGTCCCCTCGGCCACGCTTTCGCCGAGCTGGGGCATCGTCACCTTGGCCACTGGTCGTCTGTCCTCCGAGTGGGCCGGCGGGCGCCGTCACGTCAGGGGCCTAGTGTCGCGCATCCCGTCGAGTCGCGCCGGTATCGTGGCGGCATGACCCGGCGTGAAGCCACCCCGCCTGCGGCCACCGTCGGCTGGGATCGCGTGCTCGCGCTGCGCCTCGAGCGGCAGCACATCGCTACCCGCACCACCCCGGACCGGCTGGTCGACGTCGTCTCCGGGTTGGTCGGCCTCCACGCCCAGGTGATGAGCTCGGCGGAGCTGCAGCTCGCGGCCCGGATCGACGGCCTGCGGGCATCCGACGTCCGCGAGGCGCTGTGGGAAGCGCGCAGGCTCGTCAAGGTGTGGGCCTTCCGGCAAACCCTTCATGTGCTGACGCCCGACGACCTCGTCGCCTTCGTCGCGGCCGCCCGCAGCCTGGAGCGGTGGCACACGCCGGCGTGGTTGCGCTACTTCCACCTCACCGAGGCCGACGTCGCGGCGATGATCGACGCGGTCGGGGCGGCCCTGTCCGAGCGACCGATGGCCCGCGCCGACCTCGTGGCGGCGGTCACGGCACGGCTGGGCAGGCCCGAGCTCGCCGAGGCGATGCTCACCGGCTGGGGCACGTTCCTGGCCCCGGCCGCGCAACACGGGCGGCTCGTCTTCGGGCCCTCCGAAGGGCGCAACGTGGCATTCGTGAACCCCGCCCGATGGCTGGGCCGCCCGGTGGAGCCGTCGTTGGACCAGGCGGCCGCCGACGAAGCGTTGTCACGCCTGATCGTGCGCTACCTCGCCGCGTTTCCGGGAGCGACCAGGGAGATGGTCGCCCGCTGGTGGGGCGGCGGGCGGATGAGCGCGATCAACCGGGCGCTCGGCCACGTCGAGACCGAGCTGGCAGAGGTGGAGCTGGAGGGTGCCCGTGCGCTCGTGCGGCGCGCGGATGCGGCGTTGCTCGCCTGCGCGACGGCAACCGGCTCGGTGCGCCTCCTGCCCGGTTTCGATCCTTTCACCAATGAGCTGCCGCGTCGCGTCGAGACGGTGCTCGCAAGGAGCCGACACGAGCTGATCCATCGGACCGCGGGGTGGGTGACCCCCATCGTCGTCGTCGACGGCGCGATCGGCGGGACATGGGAGATCGCGGGTGGGGCGAAGACGAGCAAGGTCGACGTCGTGCTCTGGGCCCGGTTGGCTGGCGGTGCCCGGAAGGAGTTGGCGACCGAGGTCGACCGGATCGCCGCGTTCCTCGACCGGCCGCTGTCGATCTCGGTCGGCGTCGCCTCCGGCGCGGCGCCATGACCAGCCGGCTGATCGGCCGCGATGCCGAGATCGAGGCGGGCGAGCGGTGGCTGGGCGGTCTCGGCGGCGGGCCGTGCGGCCTCGTCATCGCCGGCGACGCCGGGATCGGCAAGACGGCGATCTGGCGCGCGATCCTCGAGCGCGCCCGCGACCGTGGCATCGCGATCTGGACGACCCGCGCGGCCGAGGGGGAGACGCAGGCCGGTCTCGCCTCCCTGGCGGACCTCGTTGCCGCCGACGCCCGATCCGCCGCCGCCGGGCTGCCGGCCCCGCAGAAGCGCGCCATCGACGCGTTGCTGGGCGCTGACGTCGAGCCCGTCGACCTGCGACCGCTGGGAACCGCGGTTCGCACGCTGCTCGAGCGCCGATCCGCGGCAGGGCCGTTGCTCCTCGCCGTCGACGACGCACAGTGGATGGACGCCTCCTCGCGGCGAGCCCTGGAGTTCGCTTTGCGACGGCTGACCGACGACCCCGTCGGCGTGCTGGCCACCGTGCGCAGCCTGCCTGGCGACGACGACGACCCAGTTGGCATGCGCCGGTGGCTGCCCGAGGAGCGGCTGCAGGTCCTGCGGGTCGGGCCGCTGAGCCTCGCGGCGCTCCGCCAGCTGGTCCTCGATCGCGCCGGCCAGGCCCTCTCCCGGCCCACGCTCACCCGTCTCGAGCGCGCCTGCCAGGGCAATCCCCTGCTGGCGCTGGAGATCGTGTCCGCGATTGCCCGGACGGGTGCCGAGATCACGGTCGATACCGTGCTGCCGGTTCCCACCGACATCCGCCAGCTGGCCCTCGACCGGCTGGCCGGGCTTCCCGCTGAGGTTCGACGCGTGGTCGAGCTCCTGTCCGCGCTCGGCCGACCCGACGCTGCCGCGCTCCGGCGAGCACTGGCCGTCGACGGGGGCGCCGCCGGACCCGCGACCCTCGACGGAATCCTGGCCCTCGGCGAGGCCGCCGGGCTCCTCGATCTCGAGGATGGCATCCGGTTTCGCCACCCGCTGCTTGGCGCCGCCGTCTACGAGGCGATGGACCGGCCCGCACGCCAGGCGCTCCACCGGCGGTTGAGCGAGGTCGTCGACGATCCGGAGGCACAGGCCCGGCACCTGGCGCTTGCCTCCGTCCTGCGCGACGAGGCGGTCGCGACTCGGCTCGAGGCCGCCGCTGAGCGAGCCCTTGCCCGAGGCGCGCCGGACGCCGCGATCGAGCTCGTGTCGCAGGCTCGCCGCCTCACGCCGGACGGTGAGACCGCCGCGCGCCACCGACGTTCGACCCTGCTCGCCCACTCGCTGTGGGACGTGGGCGAGGCGGCGCGCAGCAGTGCAGTGCTGGAGGACGTCGTCGCCCAACTGGAGCCAGGTCCGGATCGGGCGGTGGCCCGGCTCATCCGCGCCGTGCAGCTCTCGTGGGACGGTCGCGACGATGACGCGATCGCGATGTGCCGGCTCGCGCTCGACGACGCGGACGGCCACCCGCGACTCCAGGCCACGGTGCACCTCCGGATCAGCTACATGGCGGACGCGGACATCGCGCTCGGCCGGCGGCACGCCGAGCTCGCGCTCGAGATCCTTCGGGGGGTCCCGCCGGACGAGCGCGACCCGGACCTGCTGTCCTGCGCCCTCCTGCTCGGCGCCGAGCTCCGGCTCGCGGCGGGCGACGGCATCGACGGCGCGGCCGTGGCGGAGGCGGCGGCCATCCTGCCGGCAGCGGATTCGATGGTTCGGACGCCCGGCTTCTATGCCCGCGGGGTCGCCCGCGAGCGCCTCTGGCTGTGGACGGCGGCGATGGACGACATCGGAGGCGCCCGACATCGGCTCGCCGCGCTGGTGAAGCACGATCGGGACGCCGGCCTCGAGCGCGCCGTACCGATCGTGATGGCCGATCTCGCGGAGCTGGCCTGCCTCGCCGGCGACCTGCCGGCCGCCCGGCAGCACGCCGCCGAGGCGATGGACGCCGCCGGCCATCCGGGGACGGCGACGCCCTACGGCCGACTCGCCGCGACGCTCGCCGCGACGCTCGTGGCCGCGCACGCGGGCGAGCTCGAGGAGGCTCGGGCGATCGGGGACGAGATCCTGCGCGACCTCGAGGGTGATCCGCGCCAGCTGGACGTCCGGCGGCTGCGCGCGGTCATGGGTCGGGCAGAACTCTCCGCCGGGCGCCCGGCCGACGCCCTGACCCACCTCGAGGTCGTTGCCTCGGCGCTTGCCGAGGCCGGCATTCGCGATCCCGCGGCGCTGCGTTTCGAGGGCGACCACATCGAGAGCCTCGTGCTATGCGGGCGGCTCGACGACGCGCGGGGTCGCCTTGCGGTGCTCGATCCGCCGGGCAGCGGCGATCCACGGCCGTGGCGGCGGGCGGTGGCCGCGAGATCTCGCGCCCTCCTGGCAGCGGCGGGCGGTGAGGCCGAAACCGCAGTTGGCCTGGCCGAGGACGCGATCGAGCTGCACGAGCACCTTGCGATGCCAGTCGAGCTCGGCCGAGCGCTGCTCCTGACCGGCCGGCTGCACCGCGGCCGCAAGGCCAAGCGTCTGGCCGCCGACCGGCTCACCCGCGCGGCGGCGGTCTTCGAGGAAGCCGGCGCGCTGGCCTGGCG